>CAYPST010000095.1:1418-16629 GCA_964413425.1 uncultured bacterium | reverse complement strand
TGGTGCATTCCGGCGGGAGATTCATAAAGATTATTTTATTCGGCTCCCCGGTGAATTGAATGTCACTTGCCGATACGTTAAACGGATTGGGGACCACTCGAATATCAGAAAGATCGTCTTCAGGCATTCGCGTCAGGTGCGCGGCACGGACGGTTCGTGTTAAATATTTTCCGCTTTCCAGTACATCTCTATCCTGCCCGAATGCTCCGATATTTCCCTCTCCATTATCATAGGCAGTAACATAATAGAAATAAGCCTGCCCCCGTTGGGCGTCTCCATCATCATATGTGTACTCCGAAGAACCGTCAGCTTCCACATCCGCAATATTTTCCCAGAGCCCGATTAAGCGTTCTTCGGATTCCGACCGGAACATCCAATATCCCCATATTACAGCGCATTACCAAAGCAGAAACAAATCCACACTTCTGAGTATCTTGCCCGCAAATACAGGAGTAAATTTCGGATTAGACATCTGTAAAAAGTCTTGATACCAATATTCCGCGGAAAATTCCTGTATGATGTTATAGATGCCTTATACTCTCTTTACTAATACTCATTTTCATGCTGACTTTTCGTTAGTGCAAGAGAGGAATGTCCAGGGAAATATCATTTGTCTAACCAAGTCTAACCGACCCAAATCGGACTGGACCATGCCAGGCTCCCGTTGCTCTGCTGCACTCTTACATAGTACCAATCGGCAGAGTCCGATTGTCTTTCGTCCTCTACCTCAAAAGTGGTCTCGTACTGGTCGGAAAATTTGATCCGATGAAACATCATGGAGGGCGATGTAAATTCCCCGGTGAATGCCACATCGCTCGACTCAGCCAAATCACGCAACGACTTGGTCACCGTCATCCGGACCGGCTGCACCATGTCCACGGTCAGTTGGGTTTCCGGTGTCGCCTCCAGTTGTAAAATCACCCCATTGGTGGCCCGTTCTTCATACGCATTGCTCCGGGAGGTATACGACTGCACAACATACCTGTTCTCACTTTTCGGGATCAGTTTGTTCCTCCGGTTTTCATCAAATGGTCCCGATTGAAAACAAGGAGTTGCCCCCAGTATTTTGCCATTGTCGATCCCCACAGAGAATTCCCAGTCGAAGATATTCTCTTCCCGCACAGCACCACCAGACCCCCAGCCGAATTCCAACCGACAGATGACCGGTTTCTTCCAGCTGCTCGTGTTGATCCGGCGATCAATGGGATGATCCCGATGGATCACCCGATTATTTCTGAGCACTTCCACCCTGTCAATGACAGATTTCCCATCGACCGCAACGGTAATCCGTCGCTGACTGCTTGCCGCAATCTCCTCCCCCATAACTGCTCCATTCAGCGAAAATTGTAGCCCGATCCGATCCGCATTGACTCCATACGTACGGCGGGCTTTCACTGCCTGGAGAATCGATTCCCTGGTCAGCTCCTCGGCATACACCGCAACCAATCCTTCTCCATAGGCACCGGGATAGCCCAGATGATCATCGGTATTCGCGACAGCACCTATGCGAACCCCATGCTCCAGGAGCCACTGATAGGTGTTGACCGTATACCGCCCTCCCATACTATGTCGATCGTAGCCGTATGGTGCGAGATCAGATTCGGCGTTGCCATGTTCGGAAAATATTTCCAGCACCGGTGACACACTGGTATCCAGGACCTCCCAGTTGGCCCCCCGCCAGCCGGTGAGATACGCCGGATGATGCGGAAGTAGAATCGCCCCGAAGGATTTCGCAAACTGCTGCAGCTCCTGGATATCATCAATATATCTGAGTTCGGCATTCTCATCCGGAAAGATGATACACTGATCCCCCTTCTGACTGGAATGCCATTCGTATCCGATGAATGGGACAAATACACCTGGTGCATAGTTTTGATTGGCCAATCGCTGCACCTTTTCCCAGTTATTCCGGAAGACCTCAAAACCCTGAAGATGTGTTTTACGCGGGCTCTCAGGCATTTCCGGCATATCCGGCCACTGGGAATGCCCGGTGAAACAAAAGAAATCCAGATGAGTCTGGGCGATGTCATAGGCGCGCTCCAGGGATCCTTTGGCATACCCGACTGCATTGTGATTGTGGAGATCCCCCCAGTATACGGTCTTCTCGGCCTCCGATGCAGTAGAAACCCCCTTTTTCACATCCGCTTCACAACCCGTCTGTAACGTTGACATTGTGAAACCAAGTCCCGCCATGGCCATAAAAAATTCTCGCCGGGTAAGTCTTCGGTCAGATGCATTCATGATTCCTCCTTATTCCGTAGAATTATCATTTTACCTTTTTGATATACGATAATGAATATCCTGAGTCTGTTGAGATAAAGTGATAAGCGATGAGCCCAAGTTCAACGAATCCTCTCTGGGAGTCCTTTTCCGAAGAGATTCTTCGTATGCTCACCGCAGCGAACAGGGAAGGCTACCAGGAACTCATCCTCTTTCATTCTACGGCTTTCTGCAGTGCATGCCGGGCAAGCAATCTGGTTGAGTCAAGGGTGGGCAGCGGGCAATCGGCCGGATCAACCAACAGCGGGATCTCCGTGCAACCCAGAATCACTGCATCACATCCCCTCTCTTTTAATTCATCGATAACCCTGTTGAAATAGAGTCTCGACTCCTCATGAAAAATACCATTCACGAGTTCTTGGAAGATAATCTCATTAATGCGTTCGCGATCCTTTTTCTGAGGACGCTCATGCCTGATATCAAATCGCTCCAGGACATCAGGGTATACAGGACCTGTCATGATGTACTTTGTTCCCAGGATTCCCAACTTATCAAATCCGTTTTGTTGCGCTTTCGTTGCAACGCATCCCGCAATATGCAGCCACGGGATTGGTGAGTCGGTCACTACCAAATCATACGCTTCATGGATGGTATTATCCGGACAAATGGCAAAATCCGCACCTGTATCTGCCAGCTTCCGGACAGAAGAGAGCATCATCTTTGCTACTTGTTCCCAATCTCTTTGCTCTATATACACCATATAATCCGCCAGTGAGTAATTATGCATGGTGATTTCCGGATGCATATGTTCGCCGAGTATATCCGGAGCCTCATTACAGAGAGTACGATAACACAATGCCGCCCCTTCCGCACTGCAGGCCACAATACCGATATGTTTTATCCTGCTCATGCTGTTAATAAAGGTAGAAGCATCTCTTCATCACACAATGCTTTCCCAGACGTCCCTCCATTTGCTTCTGTACTCATAATGCAGGTACTCATTGGCAAACTTGTGATTGGTGATTATCTCCCGATCCGGATCCCATTCCAGCCGACTTCCCGTTTCCAGTGCAATATTTGCCAGGAGGGCGAAGGTGGTTGACCGATGCCCTTCTTCCAGGTTGCACCAGAGACCGTCCTTATTTCTGGTTCTCACGCATTCCAGGAAATTACCGATGAGATTGGCAGCCGGCTCGCTGGGCGTATACCGCATATCATCTCTGGCTGGTGGCTCGTATCCTTCCCTTTCCGGCTGGATGAGTTCACCTCTCTCCTGAAACTGTCCGCCGCCGGTCGGTTCAATTCGATAACCACTTCCACCGAGGTACAGGTTCCCCTTTGTGCCACGGAGTTCCACCTCTCCGTACGGAAGCATATTTCCGCCGGTGGCTTCATACACTCCGAAAACAACCAGAGCGCCTGAGGCGAACTCGAAGGTGACTTCCATGGTATCAGGGATAGTCCGATCATCGTCCAGGACATATTGCCCCCCATGGGCCGTCACAGACACCGGAGCCCGTTCTCCCAGCAACCAGCGGATGGCGTCCATGTAATGCACTCCCCAATTGGCCATCTGGGAGGAATAGTCACTCCACCAGCGAAATTTATAGAGCGCAATATTCATCTGATACGGGCGATAATCCCGGGGACCAATCCACATGTCCCAATCAAATCCCTCCGGAGGATCCGCAGGTTGTCGTTGTCCGATGCCATCCGGAAACATATTGCTGATGCGATACGCTCTGGCCAGAGTAACCCTTCCAATTGCCCCATTGTCTACCATTTGAACCAGTCGCTGGTAGATAGGCGAACCTCTCCGGTTGATACCCACCTGGACTATCCGGTCCGACTCCTGCTCCATCTTCCTCATCTGTCGCCCTTCTTCAATGGTAATGGTCAAAGGTTTCTCCACGTACACATCTTTGCCTGCATCCATGGCCATCATGGTTTGCAGAGCATGCCAGTGATCCGGAGTGGCGATGCACACGGCATCGATATCCTGCTGATCCAGCAATTCCCGGAAATCTTTGTACCGGGGGACTTTGCTGCTCAATCCCTCATTCATCGGGGGGACTCTCCCTCCGATTTCCTGCTGAATTCTCTTATCGACTCTGGAGTTATCCCTGAGCAGATACGGTTCATACACATCGCTTAAACCGGCAACTTCCACTTGGTCATATGACATGAAACTTTTCAGCAGCTTGGTTCCCCGATTACCGATGCCGATAAACCCCATCCGGATCGTGTCATTGGCACCTAACACAGGATTGATAACCGGGGTACCTATCACTCCCAATCCCAGTGATAGTCCGGCAGCCGCAGTCGTTGATCTCTTTAAAAAATCCCGCCGGGTAACCTGCTTATTCATATCTTTCATAGCCTTTCCCCTTCCTTTAAACTTCGTTTAACCTGGCTTACTGTTTAGTATGAACTCTCGTTCACAGGTTGTCCCTCCCGCACCAGCGAAATATCATCTCGCTCTGCAAACTCAAACATCCAACAAACAACCTTCTGCCTACTGCTTACTGCCTACTGCCAACTGTCTACTGCCGGCTGGGCGGTGAGGCGGGGCACTCTTTTCTTTTCCTCTATCCTTTCATTCTCAGGCCGGAGCTTTAAGAGAGCCTTTCTGTTATGCTTTGTGTGCAAACATCTCCTGGTAATGTTCGGATGGTTCGAAAATACAGCCGCTCCGATCGTAGAAATCCTGATTCAGATGAAAAAGGCCGTCCCGCGTTTCTCTCCAGGAAGCCTGCGGGCAGGGATGATACGACACCATCTCATCCCAGTTCTGATAGTTCTGATGTCCGTTGGTCTCCAGCAGCCCCATGCCCAGTTCGGGAAACGAGGCCAGCCTGGCAGCGACATTCTTATTCCATTCCACCAGGATGGGATTCACAGTTAGATCCGCGCAGAAGCAGGGGACATCGTGTTCATACGCTACCTGCGCGATTTTCATGGTCATGCTCAAGGTCTTGGCAATGGCCTTCAGCGCAATTGCAGAATACCCCATTTCAATCCGTTCCAGCGCATCCCTGTCCGTATGGGCGCTTTCATCGGCGGCAATGCGCACCGGGATATCGCTCACATCAATGGGTTTCTCCTCCGGAAAGGGTTCTTCGATTACGGTGATCTGGTCAAGTGCTCCAATCTGTCTGGCGTGATCCAGGAGCCGCAGGAGAGTTTCTTTGTCTTCATATCGGCCATTGGCATCAAAATAATAGGGCAGTCTGCCGTTTTTCGTATGGGGTGTGCGCCGGTCACCGATGGCCTGGTGAATCGCCGACAGTCGTTCTTTATCCTTCTCCAACATTTCCTCCTGGGTGCCGGGCTGACCTATTTTAATCTTCATGAAAAAGTAGCCCTGGTTCACGGCTTCTTCTATTTCATCGATGGGAATCGTATAGGCCATCAGCGGAATACTCGCCACCAGATCATGCTGATGGGATAAAGCAGGTTTATATGCAGCCGGGATCATGTCATCAAAATTGTCGATTCCGTTCTCTGCCGCATACAACAGCCAGGCGGCATTATCAAATCCCACCAGGGCATTCAGGGCGAAGGTTTTCCGGAGATCCGGATTCCCGGTCACCTCCCGGCCATACGCATACACCTCATTCAGGATTTCGTCCAGGAGAGCCACCGGATCCGTGAAGGTCATCCCGTTGGCCATCTGCAGGGCATGTTCGGTCATGGCGTACATCAGTGCATTGCCACCGGTCTCCGAGTGACCGGCAAAGACCTCCGCATCCGACCACAGCACGTTCTGCGTACACAAACCAATCTTTCGGGTGCCGGACGCGCTTTCCATCAGGGCTGCCGTCTGCCAGATATCCGTCATATATCCGCCCTTAAAACCAAAGGGGCGAATGAGTTGCTCACGCTCAAAATCCGAATCGACACTGGCGATGGTAATGGGCATATTTTTCTCCGTAGTTGACGAACTCGATCGATTCCCGCACCCGGTGAATCCCAGTATAGCTGCCCCGGTGAACGCACTGGCAGTTTTTAAAAACTCCCTGCGGGAAACATGTCTCATGGCATGGTCATGCATACGTTGTTCTCCTCTCCTGCACCTTATTGCTTGGCCAGAGATTTTTTCTGGGCAATTGAGTGCTGTATTCAGATTAAACCCGCATCTCTCATCTTCTCCCGGAGGTACTGCAGGTCTTTCCGCATAATTTCGATAGTCCGGTCGATCCGTTCACTCAAGCTGTACTCCTCCTCCGGCATGTCATATTCATAATGCAGCGAAATCGGTCCCTGAATATCCATCTGCTTATACAGGGCAAAGTACTGATCGAAGTCCACCATCCCCTCGCCCAGCGGACAATTGCGGACATCCCAGCCATCATCCTCTTCCTGCCAGTAAAAGTCCTTGATAGCAGTAATTTTCGTCCAGGGGCCCAGCAGTCGAAATCCCAGCGGCCAGGAGTGCCCGCCTTCAACCGTGGCATGGCGAATATCATACTGTACGCCCAGCCAATGAGGATCTTTATCCTTTAACAACACCCAGAGATCCCATACCGGTCCGCCCACCCGGGTCCCGGAATGATTCTGATAGGCACCGTGGGTGTTATATTTTTCATTGAGTTTTCCCAACCCCCGTAACTGTGATTGGTAAGACTGCAGGCTCTCCTCCACACCCATACCTTCCTTATAGGGGAGATATCCCATGCGATAATATCCGATGTCGAACCGGCTGGCCGTTTCGAGAATCCGCCGCGTCATCGGATCTCCGGAATCCGTGATATGGTTCGTCATCATATACACCTCCAAACCCGCATTCCGGACCGCCTTCACCGCCCGCGGAAGATCGCGTTCCACGTTTTCCGGCAGCACATGCCCACCGGGACGAACGGTGAGGTCTACTCCGTCGAACCCGGCCGCCGCCGCAGCCTCCGCCATTTCCGGATAGTCCAGAAACTGGAGATGCTTGGAAAATACGCAGACAGGACGGCCCATCTGAGGCGGCTGATTCGATTTTCCGTACAGTTTGCCCGGACTCAGCGCCGGAATTACAGCACCTGCCGCAACAAACCGTGAGAGAAATTCTCGCCTGGAGAGATGAGAGAAATCACGTATTCTTTGCATGTCAGTCATCAGTTCACTCCTCACTGGTATGCGTTCGGATCGCTATATGCACGGATTGGATTATCCTGTGATTTTTTTCCAGCCGCATTGAAAAAGCTGCTCGCTTCAGTACTCAACCGTATGAGAGGACACTCATGTCCGGTGAGTTTTCATTCTCTGTCAATCTGACTTATATACATGTCCTCCCGGAAATTGCATCGCTGGAATAACAAATATAGAAAAATCCCGGGAGATTGAAAACATTTTGCGGCTTGATATCCCTGTTCATACATGCGGTAACATACGTGGGCAGTCAGTCGAAGCGCCCGATGCGCAATCTCATGGAATCCAGCGTATCACCGACCACCGCCGTGTAGCACCCTGTTTCATCAAAAAAAGCAGTGCCTGAGCATTGTCCCGGAGGTTTTGTATTGGACGTTGTTTTTTCCCGGGTCATTTTTAATATATGCTCTAGGTCATAGTTCGTGCCAGGGACTAAATTTCAACAGGATAATCCCCATACCGATACAGCGTTTCCAGTGCAGCCATATAGTTATCATATGAGCTGCCAAACGCCACACTGTTACTGGTTCCCAGAATGAATCCCCCTCCCGGTGCGGTGTGCCTGAGGGCGTCTTTCACTTCCCGGGTGATCTCATCCGGTGTGCCCTGGTGCAGGGTTTCCAGGTTAATTCCACCCCAGAGAGTAAGACGCGAACCGTACTGTTCTTTCAATCGCTGCAAGTTCATCCCGGCGGTCCTGGATTGGATGGACTGCCAGCCGTCATAACCGGCTTCCAATAGGATATCGAGAATATCCCAGTTATTTCCGCAGTTATGGGTTAACACTTTGACTCCGCGCTGATGCCCGTATTCACACAGCTTTTTCATCCCCGGAAAAAAATTCGCCGGATACTGTCCGGAGAAATCATGGGGCCATGGTTGCTTGCAAAATCTCCCTGGGGCATAATGGCGTGGACTCCTTCATCAATGAACACTCTCGCCATCGCGATCGCCAGCTCGGTATAGAGATCAAATGCCAGCCGGGTCAGCTCGGGCCGGGTATGGATCGGGATCAGGTACTCATCCATCCTGATGCCGTAAAACAGGGAAATCGCCTCTAACTCTGAGAAGAATAATGGCTCCGGGCTCCCCACGGCTTCTTCGAAACCCCGGGCGAAGATAAATTTTTCGTCTCCCCATTTGTCAACGACGTGGCGAATCAACTCCAGCCGGGATGCATCCGTCAATGCGAGTTCATATCCGTTCTGATTGTGTCCGGTCACCCCGAAACCGCAGGAAGGTACGACCGCCCAGGAAGAACCCTTCCTCGCCCTCCTTCATGACCTGGTTGGCTACCCATCCGATGAGGATAATGACTCCGAAGAATACACCAATGGTGATAATATCAAGGTAATGCAGTCCGAACATCGATTTCAGGTTCTCCCGAAATTGCTGGCTGTGACCGGCAATTTATAACTCCACTCTGGATATGGCATGGTCATTTCAGATCCGATTTCCTTCCGGATAAACTGCTTCTTCTGAAACTTCTCCTCCCCGAACAAGGATAGTTTCCACCTGGCTGAAATCATTGCCCTGCACGCTGATCTGCCGGGTTTGCTCTCCATCCAGCCGGAGAAAGGTTGTTTCCGATTGCTTCGGGCTGTTCCTGGTAACGAACGCCTCCCGCACCTGCTTCAGCCACAGAGTAGCGTGGGCATCGCTGCTGATCTCAGCGCTGAAATCCTCAACCCGGAGCGTCTCCACGTCCTCGCAAATCAGGGCTGGCCGCTTCTCCTCATTCACAAACCCAATCTCGACGTGGTGAAAATTGAGATTGCGCGCATGCCGGCAAAAGAATCCGTATGCCGGCAGCATACCGAACATCCTGGCACTGGGATAATGTTCCGGCAGCTCAGGGACAGTTCGGCCGGCGTCTTCCGTTGTACCGCCCCCCTCAAACAATATGCGGATATTTTCAAGGGTGATATTCTCCACCGGATGACCTGGCAAGCCGGTAATGGAACACCCGAAGTCACTGACATCCCGTGCCTGGACATTGGAAATATACACATTCCGCAGTGATCCGATCCCCGGACGTTCCATATCTTCCGGAATCGTGTAGGTGCCCGCAGTTCCCACCGACTGGTAAGGCCGTGCCCTGTTTCCCAGCCTGATGAAGATGCTGATACTCACCTGGTTCATAATGATATTGGAAATGGTAACCCGGTCGAATACGGCGCCGTCCACCTCCTCCAGGGCCAGTCCGTGCCTGGAATCATAGATAGTACTGTTGGAAAAGACGATATTTTCAAATCCACCATTAGATTCCGTGCCCAGTTTGAAGGCGTTGGTCGCCGAACTCAATACACAATTCGTGACGGTCACATCCCGACATTTTCGGTCAGACGTAGCTTTCAGCACGATAGCGTCATCGCCGCTGTTGATTTCGCAGTTGGCGATCCGCACCTTGTGGCAGCAATCGATATCCATGCCGTCATTGTTGACGTGCAGGCGCCGGCTGTGGACGGTGATACCATCAATGTTCACATTGTCGCAGGCCAGGTAATGCTGCACCCACATGGGGGAGTTCCGGATGGTCACGTCCCGGACGGTAATATTGGTGCACTCGATGATGCGGATCATATACGGCCGGACTTTATAGGGACCGGAAAACGCCGTCCCTTCTCCATCCAGTATGCCCCGGCCGGCGATGGCGATATTCTCCGCCCTTTCCGCGTAAATGAGACTTTTATCGGTGTAATTATCCGTATACGAGCGAAACTCCTGGACAGTCACCGGGTAGTGCTTCAGTTCTGGGCTCCCCTGCAGGACGGCGCCCGATTCCAGATACAGCGTAACATTGCTTTTCAGGAAGATGGTTCCGGAAAGAAATGTTCCACCGGAAAGATACACCGTCCCGCCGCCATTATCAGCACAGGTATCGATGGCCTGCTGAATGGCATCGGTATCCAGTACTACACCGTTTCCTATAGCGCCGAATTCCCTCACATTATAGATTGTGTCAGTCAGCGCCGGATGAGCGGTAGCTTTCTCTGGCATCAAAACCGCAGCAGAACCACCAGCCAATCCGCTACCGAACCTTCCGAAAAATTTCCGTCTGTCCATTTTATTTCCTCGCTACTCTCTTTCCATTCGACTTGTTTTTTCTCTATCCGGGATATCCGGGACTCATACCGTTCTAGGCGCGGTTCCCCGCTTCAAAGAGGACATCACTGCCGGCCCCTTCTTCCAGGGAATACACCTGTTCCACCTTGCTGAAATCGTTGTTGAGCAACGTGATTTCACCGGTATCTGCTCCTTCAATTTGTGCGAATTTATGCAGAGAATTTGCCGGCCGGGTGCCGTGCACAAACACGCCCTTTGTATTGTGCAACCGGATGAGAGCCGGGGCGGATTCGCTTAACATGCCATCGATACCTGTCAGTTCCAGATCCGAGACGTCGTCGAAGACATAGGCGGGCCGGGCGTCGGCATCGCGCAGATCCACCTGCATGTGATGGAACTTGACATTCCGGGCGTGGCGGCAGAAGAATCCGTACGCCGACAGCGTACCGAACATGGTATACTCCGGATAATGTTCCGGCACTTCCGGTATTTCACGCTGAGCCTCGGTCCGCGTGCCGCCGCCGGGAAAAGTGATCCGGATGTTTTCCAGGGTGATGTTCTCGGCCGGATGTCCGGGAAGACCGGTGATCGAACAGCCGACTCCATCCCGCACCTTGGCCTGGATATTACTGATCATGACATTCTGCAGAGATCCCATTCCCGGCTTCTCCACGCCGTCCGGAATAGTGAAACCCTCCGAAGTTCGCTTTGCTTCCGGAGGCCGCGCCCGGTTCCCCAGGCGGATGAAAATGGCGTTGTCCACGTCCACCATGTTCACATTCGAGATACTCACCCGGTCAAACACCGCACCGTCTACCTCTTCCAGGGCAATCCCGCTGAGTCCCACGTCGTACATGGTGCAGTTATCCAGCACGATATTTTCAAATCCACCACTCGATTCCGTACCCAGCTTGAAGGCGTTACAATCAGTGCTCAACACGCAGTTTGTCACAGTCACGTCCCGGCATTTCCGATAAGTCGTGGCCTTCAGAACAATAGCATCATCGCCGCTCCGGATTTCGCAGTTCGCAATCCGCACCTTCTCACAGCTGTCGATATCAATGCCGTCATTGTTCCGGTTGACCTTGCTGTGCACCGTGATGCCGTCGATATTCACGTTCTCGCATCCCAGATAATGCTGCACCCACATGGGGGAATTCCGGATGGTTACATCTTTGACGGTAATATTTTCGGATTCGATCACCCGGATCATATAAGGCCGGACTTTGTAGGGACCCGAAAATGCACTGCCCTGTCCATCCAGTGTTCCTCTGCCGGTGATGGAAATATTCTGCACCTTCTCCGCGTAGATCAGACTTTTATCGGTGTAATTATCCGTGTAGGAACGCAGGTCCTGTACGGTGACAGGATAATCATCCGGATTTGTACTGCCGAGGAGTAACGATCCTGCCTCAAAATGCAGATTCACATTACTTTTCAGGTACAGTGTCCCCGACAGAAACGTGCCGGCCGGAAAGTACACCGTTCCGCCTCCCGCCTCCGCACAGGCATCAATGGTTTGCTGGATCGCTTTGGTATCCAGAGTTTCCCCAACGCCTTCTGCCCCGTAATCCCGCACGTTATACAGACCGGTTTTCGCTGCCTCCGCTGCTTTGCCGCGCTTCGGCGTGATACCGAGTATCGCTCCCGCGCCGGCAGCAGCCAGCCCGGATCTTGCCAGAAAACGACGCCGGTTCATGGTTGGCTTTGTATCATTACGGTTCTTCATGGAAATTGTCCTCTCTCTCGTTTAAGGTTGATCATCAGATCTATTCCGTCCCTTCTACGGAGCGGGGATGTTTTCAGGACCATTTGTGCCAGAAATATCTTGCCCCCACCGGGGTATCCTGCTCTGAAAGCACAGAGACGCTTACTTACTTAGTCCCGTCAGGGACGACATATTTCCGGTAAACCCGTTCGACAACACAGCTGCCTGCCACGAATTATTATGTACGTTATTGAGTCAGTCTCCCTTGCTTGTCCCGATGCGCCTCAGGTAAGTAACCCCCATCCCCACCAGCAGAATTGTCAGCGTCCCGATAACAATAATCATGAAATTATGAAACGGACTTTGCAGTGCTTCGAATGCGTCCCCCAAGCTCTTCGAGAACGTCATCCAGAGAATCACCAGAATCCCCGCAATCACTCCGGTCACCGCTGCCGGATTTTGCGCTTTCCGAGAGATGAGCCCCAGTAAAAACAATCCCAGCATCCCTCCGCTGAAGATACTGGCCAGCTCCCACCAGGCGTCCAGGGCACTCCGGACGTTAATCATGGCCAGGGCTATCGCCGTGCCCAGCAGCCCCCAGACCAGCGTCGCACTATAAAGCACCCGCATGGATTCCTTTTCTCCGGCGTCGGGACGAAAATACCGCTTATAAATATCGCGTAAAATTAACGTGGCAGAGCTGTTCAAGCTGGTATCCACCGTACTCATGGCCGCCGCAGCCACGGCAGCAATTAACAGGCCGGTGACTCCATCCGGCAGCTGGGTGACGATAAAGTACGGAAACACCTTATCCGGATTGGCTGCCGCGTTAATGGATTCCCCCAGCAATTCGGGATGGACCTGATAGAATGAAAAAAGAGCCGTCCCAATCATGAAGAACAGTGCCGAGACCGGGAGATAGATCAGCGCCCCCAGCCAGAGACTGTTGACGGCATCTTTATCCGACCGGGCGGTAATGTACCGCTGCACGTAATTCTGGTCTATGCCGAAATTCTGCAGGTTGATGGTTAATCCGTATACCAGCACCACCCAGAACGTGGACTCGACAAAATTCAAATCAAAACTTCCCAGGGAAAACTTATTACGTGCAGCTGCCACTGTGAAGACCTGTCCGGGTCCTTCCGGCATCCCAAACAGGATTAAAATTAAACACACTAATGCTCCGCCGGTTAAAACGGTGGTCTGGATGGCATCGGTCCAGATGACGGCCTCAATTCCGCCAAGGATGGTATAGATTGTCACCAGAATACCGGTGACAATAATAATCAGGCGGATATCCAGTCCGGTCAGCGGAGCCAGGGCCAGTGCCACCAGATACATGATGGTGCCCATGCGGGCCAGCTGGGTGAGAAGGTACATCACCAAGGCATAGGTTCGTGCCCAGGGGCCGAAACGAAATTCCAGATGATGGTACGCGGAAACCTCCCCGGTTTTCCGGAAAAACGGCACAAAATATCTCACTCCGATGACAGCCGCCAGCGGGAGCGAGAGGCTGAACACAAAGGCATTCCAATCGCCCCCGTATGCATTGCCCGGCAGTGCCAGAAAACTGATGCTGCTCACATAGGTACCCATAATGGACAAGCCTACCACCCATCCGGGCAGAGACCGGCTGGCCACCATGAAACCCTCGGTATGCCGGCTGCGCCTGACAAAATAGGAACCGAATGCGACCACGCCCGCCAGATAAATAATCATCACAATGAAATCAATTATCCGAATGCCCATATGAATTTTCCCGTACCTGTCCCAGTGTTCGTTTTTATAATTCGCGAGTGCCTGTTTTATCTAATGAGGCGAAACAACCGGATCTCATTCGCACCATTTGATTTCACTACTTCCGCATAGGCCCATAATTCGTCTTCCACCTGAATCCAGTCAGAATACCTCCAGGTATGATAGAGGCTGGTATATTCCTCGCTGGGAGTTGTGCTTACAATCAGCGGCGATTCCGGGGTCAGATCTATGAGATGATGTAAATCAAAGGTAAAAGCTAAGCCGGTAGTCACGTTGTACACCGGATCGAACCAGGTGGAATTGGATCCCTCGTACACAAACAGGTATCCCACACCGAGCGGCACCACGGAGGCCGGGCGGATAAAAAAGTCATGCCACCCGGTGAGGTCCAGCAGCGATTCATCCGGGTGTCCGACCGGCCGCCAGGACTCTCCATCCTCACTAACAAAGTGATATAACCGCTCCAATCCCCGGAACTGGCCAATCACATAACAGTGATATTTGCCCTCTGCATAGATAATCACCGGATCCTTGTATCCATGCGGCGCCACGTCACGCTCGGCCTTCTTCGGGAGCGGCTGAATCACCGGGTTGGCTGAGGAAGGGACAAATTGCGCCGGTGTATCGGCGTCATCGAACTTGATAATAGACCAATCTTCTCCCTGCCAGGGCCCACAACCGTACAACTTAAACTGCCCGGTCTCCTGATCGATGAGCAGCGCCGGGCGCTCAAACCCCGGAATGGGGACTTCCTCCCTCGGGATAGTGTGCACCCGGGTAAAGTGAATGCCATCACCACTGCGTAAAATACGGATCTCATAGCCCCGTAATCCCCGGGGTGCCTCGGCAGTCCGCATCCGGCAGGCCAGCCAGAACACACCCTCCGAATCACGCACCACTGATGGCGCACCCGCCCACCACTCGGCGGCATCCACCTCCGGCTCCAGGATGACTTCGTACTCCTGAAACTTCCCGGGAATGATGCCATACTCCCCGGTGACTTCCGGGATCGGGCCGTCCCAGGCCGGAATCTGCCCCTGACATGCAAGTGCAATCGAAAATAAACCGCATACCAAAAAGAGTCTGATTACTGATTCTCGTCGCATGTCAGGTATTCTCCTGCTGTCAAAGTATGGGCGCACTCACCCACGATTGATGATATAAATAAAACCACCCTGAACAGGTGGCAGGGAGCCTGACGCATAGCTCTCTAAATCATATGCTCTTATCGCAGGCTCATTTCATGATTGAACAGGTATAATGTTATGACACCTGCCTGAAAATCGCAACGGATTTTGGCCTTCCGGGAGCTGCGATTCTTCC
>CAYPST010000095.1:0-1318 GCA_964413425.1 uncultured bacterium | reverse complement strand
GGTGCTGCTGCGCCACATTGCGGGTTTCGGCCACATCTTCGGCGAGGTTATACAGTTCGATGGGCTGATCCGGGTTCAGGCGGACGCCCTTCCATTGATTCCAGCGCACCGCCTGCTGGAAGCCGCCACCCCGGTAAGATTCCCAGTAGAAATATCGTCCGCCCGGATCCTGGTTCTGACCATATAAGGCAGGTAAAACGCTAATTCCATCCACATTCCCGGGAAGGTTCCCGCCCGCCAGTTCCGTCAGCGTCGGCAGGACATCGGCGAAATACCAGGGCAGATCGCTGACCGTCCCGGCCGGCACCTGTCCGGGCTGCCGGACGATCATGGGCGTGCGAATGCCCCCTTCGTACAGGTCGCCCTTGTTTCCCCGCAAGGGTGCCGAACTGTCAAAAATCCCATCCCAGGTGCGGGCGGCGCCGTTATCCGAGCAGAAAAACACCATGGTTTGCTCATCAATATCCAACTCTTTCAGCAGAGCCGTCAACCGGCCGATATCCCGGTCCATCCGGGTAATCATGGCGGCGTGGACTTTTGCATCCTGGGACCACGCTTCATTCTCGTATGATCCGAGATCCGGAATCACATATTCCTGGTGGGGAATGGTATAGGGGATGTAGAGAAAGAATCGCTGGTCAGCATATTTCCGCACGAATTCCAGCGCATACTCGGTGAACAGGTCGTGCGTATACTGACCCTGCGCGCCGCCCCGGTTTCCGTTCAGGAACACCTTCTCCCGGTTCCGCCAGAGATACATGGGATAGTAGCTGTGCGCCCGGCGCTGGTTCAAATAGCCGAACCATTTATCGAACCCCTGTTTGTTGGGGATCCCGGGTGTCTGCGGATCGCCAATCCCCCATTTTCCTGTAATGCCGGTGGCATATCCGGCCTCTTTCAAGACTTCCGCCACGGTCACATCGTCGGCTTTCAGCGGCACCCGGCGCTGGGGCGAGCCGTTATCGAGCACCAGCTTGCCCCCGACCCGGCCCATGTTTCCGCGTACGGTGGTATGTCCCAGGTGCTGACCGGTCATCAGGACACTCCGGGAGGGCGCACACACCGATCCCCCGGCATAACACTGGGTAAACCGCATTCCCTCCTCGGCCAGCTGGTCAATATGAGGGGTCTGAATCCGTTCCTGCCCGTAACAGCCCAGATCATGATATCCCAGATCATCGGCCATGATGAAAATGATGTTCGGCTTTGTGACAGTATTTCTTCCGGAACAGCCAAAAACGAACGGGAGTGTGAGAGCCGCCAGGCCGGCGCCGGTTGCTTTGAGAAATGTTCTTCGTGAGAGTGATGATGTCATGAG
>CAYPST010000094.1:0-16799 GCA_964413425.1 uncultured bacterium | reverse complement strand
AGGCATCCCTTGTATGTTACCCCAAATGATTCTTCGGGGCGAGGCGTTTTCTAAATAGACTCAATTATCCAGACTAAATTTCGTAGTGCAGACTGAAGAAATATCCGCGGGGAGCGGCCGGAAAGAAAGCATCCCCTTCGCCGTGCGTGGCATACAGGGCATCAAAGAGGTTATGAATCGTAAATGTTGCCCGCAGTGTGGTCCCGTTTAGAGGGATTCGGTATCCGATTCGTGAGTTCCAGACATTGTAGGGCTCCACCACAGGTCCCTCTTCTTCGAAATTTGTCGTATACTGTTTTCCGACATATTGCCCTTCCAGCACCAGGAAGAAACGTTCCGGATTATATCGAGTCCGCAGGTTCGCCATGACTCCCGGGAATCCGGCAATAGTATTGCCATCCAGCGTCTGCTGACTCTCCCATCCGAAGCTGGTGAATTCCACAAATCTATTCCGGGAAAGGGAGGTATTTCCGCTCACCTGCAGGGATGGAGACAGTTTCCAGGTGCCTGACAATTCCAGACCGTAATGCCGCGTTTTTCTGGCATTGCCGGTAATCGGCTGCCCGAACCGGTCCAGCTGCCCGTTCTTGACGATCTCATTGCGGAAATCCATGTAGTACACATTTGCATTCCACTGAACGACAGATGTCCTATAGCCGGTGCCCAATTCCAGGTCATATAAGGTTTCCGGTTTCACCAGCGGATGATTGTAGTTATACGAACCATCTGAATTGGCCTCAAATTGTGGCTCAACCGCTCCCCAGGACGAAGGCTGGCTGGCCTCGGCGGCGTCATAATAATTTTTCAACCTGGGCTCCCGCGTGGTTCTGGAAAGGTTGACATACCCGTTTATTTTTTCAGTGAAGTTCACATTCACGCCGACACTGGGATTGATGAACAGATACGGGATATCAAACTCGTGACGGAGGTATTTTTCGTTCCGGAACCGATACTGTTTCCTGGTGACCTGCAGATCCAACAGCACCGAGATGTTGGGCGCTACCGTGAAAGTCTCGTGGCCGAAAATCGAGTACATGGATTTACCACCGTTGTACCGATAATACTTATTCCCCTGGTGCCCGACATATGCTTTGCCGAGACTTACAGTTTGCGTTTCTGCCGCCACCGAATCCGTGAATACAAGGCCGTTGCTTTCCTGGATTCTTCCCCAGTGCAGGGATTCATGCCCTCGTATGGAAATTCCGGCCGTGAGTCTGCCCCGTTGGTGATCCCAGGTGTATTTGTGCAGCACTCCGCCCTGGTTGTTATCCACATACGCCCTGATCATGGTGTTGGAAGCAACAGAGACAGTCCCCTCCGTCGGATTCCAGGTGTCGGGAGCGAACTGTTCCACCGGCAATCTGTAATACGAGGGTGGCGCCCAGGAACCGTCATAGTCAAAGTATCCATACCCCCGGATATAATAGAGGGTGTTATTCATAGTGAGATTTTCACTTAACTGCCACTGGTGTAGAATTTCATAGTGTGGCTGGTTAAACCACTCCTCATCTCTGGTGGCACTGCTGTAGTTTATTGTGCGCTTCTCCCGATCGCTGATATAATCTTTGGGAATGCCGTAAAAAGCCAATCCATCTTCCTGGGGACCGCCGTACGCCTGGATTTTAAGGATATGGTCTTTGCTGAAATAGCCCACTCCGGCAAAATATCGCCAGAATTCCATCCAGGACCAATCCCGGTAGTTATCGGTGGTGATCCTGGTCAGGCGGCCATAGCCGATCCAGTGATTGCCAAGGATCCCGGTACTGCCCTCCAGGCTGGCTTTTCTGGTATTGTAACTTCCGTACATGGATTCAAACTGCAGGGTGGGTTCTCTGGAATAATTCTGCGTAATGAGGTTCACACTTCCGCCAATGGAGGCCGGACCGTAAAATGCCGTTCCGGCGCCGCGCTGTACCTGGATATCCTTGAGAGAACCTGCCAGATCATAAAAATCAATCCAGTAGACATTGTGATCTTCCGGATCATTCTGGGGCACCCCATTGATAAGAACAGAAATCCGCCGCTGATCAAATCCCCGGATATTGAGGTAACTGTATCCGATACCGGTACCGGTTTCCGAATAGGTTTTCGTGGAGGGAAGGTCAGAAAGCATGAGTGGAATGTCCTGAATCTGATCCCGGAATTCCAATTCTTCCTCACTGATGGTGGAGAACGTCATCGGCGTCTCCCGTTCCACCGCCCTGGTCGGTTCCACGATTACTTGCGGCGCCACCAGATAACCCGGCTCCAGGGCAAAGTGAACCCGCACTTCATCCCCGCTCACTTCCACCTCTCTTGTGACCCTGGCATATCCGATATGGCTTGCCCGAATCTTATAGGTCCCCGCTTCCACATTCCGGATTGTAAAGTTCCCCTCCGCATCGGTCGCTGCCCCCGTGCCGGTGCCCACAAGCACGACATTGACGCCTTCCAATGGCTCCTGTGTCTCCTGATCGATCACCTGTCCGACAACGCGCGTGTCTGCCCATGCGGTATTTGCAAGCACAATCAGGCAAAAAATTATAGTTGTGAATTGCTTCATTTTACTCTCCTTTTCGGAACTTTATTATAAAAAAAGCTGCTTCCCCAGCGGAAGAAGCAGCTTTTTCGAGTCTCTTCTCCCTCCGCTGGTATTATCCAGATCAGGTTCGATGGGTCTTTTCTCAGCCGGCCTTCCGACTTTTCTGCTTCAGATACCGAATGGGCCGGCACCCCCAAAACCATCAATTTTTATGTTGAATCACCACATCATTCTGGTTTCCATTGCTGTAATTGATACGCGCTGTCCCAGAACATCCACTCCAATCGACTGGAAAGTATGAAATGCTCCTTCATACTTTTTTGCTGATGCCTGGTCACAGTCCGTGCCACCTCCTCAGTGATGTCAATTGCGTGCTCGACCGCTTCACCGAATTCTTCTCCGGAATAGGTCTGGATCCATCGATCATACGGATTCTCCTTTCCCGACTGCTGATAGATATGATTTCCGACCTCCCGATAAATCCAGAAGCACGGCAATAACGCGGCAGTACTGATTTCAAAACTCTGCTGGTACGCGGTCAGCAGTAAAAAATTGGTGTAGCTGAAGCAGGCAGGCGATCGGGTTGTGCTCTCCCGTACCCCGTATTCTTCAAAGTAAGATTCGTGGAGTGCCCGCTCCGTGACAATGGCTCCCCGGGCGAATTCCAACAACTGCAGATGATGCTGAGATTCAGTTGATTTCGCCCCGGTGATCGCCAGAGCTTTGGAAAAATCCTGCAAGTACAACGCATCCTGCTGGAGATAGAATTTGAAGATCTCCTTCTGCAAACTGCCGTCGATTAACTGCCGAATAAAATCATGTGCAAGAATTGCGTCATATATTGGTATAATTTCCTGCCAGAGGGATTCTGTGAATTTCATCTCTTCAATGCTACATTGTTTTATGGTTATACCCAAATTCCCTAAGTACAGCGATACTTCGCGAAGCTCGTATCGCTCAACTTAGGTTATACATAATCATGTTCAATATGTCACCATTGTCAGGATTTCACTCCATCCAGGGAGAGGACATATTCACCAGATGGTTCGCCGGTCCATGCCCTTGACCGATATCCAATCCTTCCCGGATGGCTTCGGTAATAAACCGCTTTGCGGTACGTATGGCCTCCAGCGGAAATTTCCCTTTGGCCAGACCTGCAGCAATGGCTGAAGCGTAGGCACAACCTGTCCCATGGGTATTTCTGGTTTGAATATGTTCGGCCCGCTCATGATAGTATTTATTTCCATCGTAAATCACATCCACGGATTCCGCTGCTCCGGTTAGATGCCCGCCTTTTACAACCACCCATTTGCATCCCAGTTGATACAATTCCCGGGCGGCCGCTTCCATATCGGCTTCCGACTCTACCTGCCTGCCAGTCAACGCTGTCACCTCATGAAGATTCGGCGTAATAACGGTTGCCAGCGGAATCAGGTCGTCCCGGATGGTTTGCCGGGCTTCCTCTGCCAGGAGCGGATCGCCGCTTTTAGCTATCATCACCGGATCCACCACCAGATTGGGAAAGTCATATTTTTCCACTGACTTCGCCACCAGTTCGACGACTTTCGAGCTGGACAACATCCCTGTTTTAACGGCATCAACCCCGATGTCAGTGACAACCGCGTCAATTTGCTGTTCAATCAGGTCCAGCGGTAATTCATACGCCGCTTTTACACTCACCGTATTTTGGGCCGTGACTGCGGTAATAGCAGACATTCCGAAGGTTCCAAATGCGGCAAAGGTCTTTAAATCCGCCTGGATTCCTGCTCCTCCCCCGCTGTCGGAGCCTGCTATTGTTAATACGCGTTTCATCCGCTTCCTCCTCTTGATTTATTTTTTTCTGAATCCTGAGGATGCGATAATCTGCTTCAATGTCGACGTAGCCTCTCTCACATCATCTGCAGTCACCACGGCGGAAATGACCGCCAGGCAGTCGGCGCCCGCATTTATCACGGATCGGGCGTTATCGTGGTGTATTCCCCCGATGGCGACCACAGGAATTTGACATACCTGTTTTATTTGCTCAATCAAATGCAATCCCTTTGGCTGGCCCGCATCGGTTTTGGTCTTCCGGGCTTCAAAGACCGGACCAACTCCCAGGTAATCTGCGCCGTCCCGTTCTCCCTGCATCGCCTCTTCCGGCGCACTGGCCGAACATCCCAGTATTTTGTCAGGCCCCAACAATCTTCTGGCCACCGGAACAGGCAAATCAGCCTGGCCAAGGTGCACGCCGTCAGCATCCACGGCCTGGGCAATATCCACCCGATCATTCACGATAAACGGTATATTAGTTTCCCTGGTCACCTGACGTAATTGTATCCCGTCTTCATAGAGCTTCCTGGCAGCGGACTGTTTATCCCGCAACTGAATAACATCAGTGCCCCCGGCAATGGCCTCCCGGGCAATATCCAGATGCGTCCGATTGCTTAGGTGCTCATCGGTAATGACATACAGTCGCCAGTTGCTGATCTCAAATTGTGTCATTCCGCCCCCTCGGCAGCTTTGCCAAAAGCCACCCAGAAGGGATCCGTTTCAGGATGCACCAGATCGTGTTCTCTGCCTCCCTCGTAATATTTTGTTCCCTCTGAAGCTTCTACCACTTCCCCCACCATACTCGCAGGGATATCTTTATCCGCAAGCCGATCTATCACCTCATTCGCTTTCTGGGGTTTGCAGGTGATAATTAACGTACCTTCACTGATTGAGGTAAAGGGATCAATACCGAACAACCGGCAGACTTTCTCCACCGCATCCTGTACGATGATCTCCTCCTTTTGGATTCGGAGTCCGACGTTCGAAGCCTGCCCAATTTCAGCCAGTCCTCCCCAGATACCGCACTCAGTTGCGTCGTGCATCGCGGTTACCCCATCATCCCGCACGCCGACGCTTGCTGCCGTCAGTGCATCTTCCACCACCGACATCTGCCAGAAAACTTCTTCCGCAGCGGCAGCCGTCGCTTTATCATAGGCTTCCGCCACTCTGTCCGGGAACGTCACCGCAAACAGCCCGGCAGCTTCGATTGCCGCTCCTTTGGTAATGAGTACCCGGTCACCGGGCGTGGCCATTGCGGGAGTGATATATTTTGCCTCGGGACCGATTGCAAAGACAGTGGCTCCGCCGACCATGGGATAATTGCATCCCTCATACCGGCCGGTGTGCCCGGAAACAATTGAAATTCCCAGCTCCTCGCTCTCCCGGTGGATTACAGACCACATCATTTCCAATTGCTCCCGTTCCACTTCCAGCGGGAGATTCAGATCAATGGTCATGTGTGTCGGGGGTAAACCGGAGACTGCGGTATCTGACGCCAGAATATGCACAGCAAACCAGGCAGACCGCTCCCATCCATACGGCGGGACAATGAATACCGGATCTGTACTCATTGCCATCACCTGTCCGTTGCCTAATGCGATCACACCGATGTCCACGCCATGCTGCGGACCTACCAGAACATCATCGCGCTGTTTGCCCACCTGCGGAAGTATTATCTCATCGAAAATTTTCGAAGAAACTTTCCCTACTTTTGGCAAATCAGAATTCGGCATATGTCACTCCTTCCCTTTGTATTAAAAAAGCCGTTCCCCCGGAAGGAGAAACGGCTTTGAAATCTTTTAACCGCTCCCTCCGCTGGAATTACCCAGATCAGGTTCAACGGGTGTGATCTCAGCCCCCCGAATTCCCGGGGAACACCCCTTTTTCTCTTATGTGAGCATAATTTAACAATTATATGGAATCATTCAAATTCCATTTGAATAAAAGCTGCATATTTCGAAATCCGGTAGTGGATTTCCCCTGTAATCGCAGCAAACACCGGCAGCGGAAGTATAGTAACAGAGTATCCCCTACCGGATTGTGAAGGGAGAAACTCTTGCTTCCAACTATCCAAGGTAGTATTTTCAAATTCATTTGGGATCCTGATCTCTGGGAGTGATAATTGTACTAACGTAAAGGAGTCAGACAGTGGCAAATGAACGTCCAACCGTTCCGGATGAGGTAAGTTTACCCGAAATCACTTTCAAAGCGATTATACTTGGCATTATTCTATCGGTGGTCTTAGCCGGGGCGAATGCATATCTGGGGCTTTTCGCCGGTATGACCGTATCGGCCTCCATCCCTGCGGCGGTTCTCTCCATGGGGATTCTTCGACTCTTTCGGCAATCCAACATTCTGGAGAACAACATTGTGCAGACGGCTGCGTCTGCTGGTGAATCCCTGGCGGCAGGTGTTATCTTCACTCTGCCCGCTCTGATTGTGATGCAATACTGGACGACCTTCAATTACTGGGAAACGACACTCATCGCAGGTCTGGGCGGCGTGATAGGAGTGCTGTTCACCGTGCCGTTACGCCGCGCCCTGATTGTGGAAGAAGGGCTGAAATTTCCGGAAGGCATTGCCACTGCCGAAGTATTGCGCTCGGGAGATGCCGGGAAAGGTGAGGTGAAATATATTGCCCAGGCGGGGATTATCGGTGCCTTATTCAAATTCGGCGATACCGGATTACGGCTCTGGACCGGAGTAATCGAAACGGCCTCCAGAGTGGGATCATCCATCGCTTATTTCGGTTCGAATCTCTCTCCGGCCTTGGTTTCGGTGGGATATATTGTCGGCATCAACATCGCCGTCCTGGTCTTTCTGGGCGGCGCGCTCAACTGGTTGGTCGCTATTCCAATTTATGCGGCCTTTCATACCTGGCCCATCTCCGGCGGAGAACCCATTGCCGCCGTGGAATGGGCGGGCGAAATCTGGTCGTCACAAACCCGTTTTCTGGGAGTCGGTGCAATGGTGATTGGTGGCTTATGGGCGCTCATTAATCTCCGGTCTTCGGTGATTACCGGGATCAAGGCGAGCATGGAAACCTACCGGCGGGGTGCGGCTTCGAGATTCAGCGCTGTGGCACGTACTAATCGTGATACTCCAATTAAATGGGTGGGTATTTTGCTGCTTATCTCACTCATCCCGATTTTTGCGCTGTATGTATATATCATCCAGAGTGCCGCGCCGGCTATTTTTATGGCTGTTGTCATGTTGATCGCGGGCTTTCTGTTCTCTGCTGTTGCAGCTTATATGGCTGGGTTGGTGGGTAGTTCGAATAATCCCATTTCGGGAGTGACTATCGCCACGATACTGTTTTCCTCATTGATGCTGTTAGCCCTGTTAGGTACCGGGAGTACCACGGGCCCGGCAGCAGCAATTTTTGTCGGTGCGGTGGTGGCCTGTGCGGCGGCGATTGGCGGGGATAATATGCAGGATCTGAAGGCGGGCTATCTGGTTGGTGCCACTCCCTGGAAACAGCAGGTGATGCAGATGCTCGGTGTGGTCACAGCGGCTCTGGTGCTGGGACCGGTACTCATCCTTATAGAAAGTGCCTACGGTATCGGTGTGCCCACCGAAGCCCACCCCAATCCGCTGGCGGCTCCACAAGCCACGCTCATGGCATCCGTCGCTGACGGGGTGTTTAACCAGAACCTCCCCTGGCTGATGATCATCATAGGAATGCTCGTCGCCGTGGGAGTCATCGTGCTTGATAAAATCCAGGAACGCCGGAATGCCGACTTCCGACTGCCGGTGCTGGCGGTAGCCGTGGGCATCTATTTACCTTTTGAGTTATCGGTACCGATATTTTTTGGTGGAATCGTCGCCTGGGTTGTCCAGCGAGGTCTCAATAAGCGAAAGGCCATTGCCACCGATGGAGATCTGGACAAATTAGAGACCGCCGGAGAGCGCGCAAAAAATCGCGGCTTACTCTTCGCATCCGGCTTAATCACCGGTGAGGCTCTGGTGGGCATTCTGATGGCTATTCCCATCGTCATTGCCGGGAATGCAAATGTGCTGGCAATTGTCCCTGAACCGATTGGGACCTGGCCGGGTAGTCTCCTGCTCTTACTGGTGGTCCTCTGGCTGGGGAAAGCGGCTTCGCCCAGACAGGATGCCCGGGAAATATGGTAATTGCGGTTGGCAGCCGGAACCCGCCCAAAGTGGACGCCGTCCGTTCGGTATTCCGGCAATTGGCGGCACACCATCGGCGATTTGAAATTACACAGCTTATCACACGGGATGCACCTTCGGGCACTCCCGAGACTCCGACTCGGTTACACCACCTCCAGAGGGGGGCGGTTCACCGGGTACAGTATCTCAGAGATGTGTTTTCCCATCTGAACAGGGTGGACTTTTACATTGGATTAGAAGGCGGGCTCTATCAGGTCGAGATACAAAAGACTCCTCATACCTTCCTGCAAAGCTGGGTATACGTGCAAAATGACTCCACCGGATTCTACGGCAGTTCGGGAAACCTGCCTGTACCGCAAGCAATTGCCCATGCAGTCTTTGAGGAGGATCGCAGCCTGGGTGATATTATGGAGGAAGCCACTGGTAAGACGGACATTCCGGATCAGGAGGGCGCCTTCGGGACATTCACACAGCAGTTCATAACGCGACAACACTCCTTCGAAACGGCATTATTATGCGCCCTCACACCATTTTATAATCAAGAATCCTATGCGCAATCTCCGCATGAATCCTCTCAATAAACCAGTAGTCCGGGTCGATATATATCACTGGGAACATGAGAAATTGTTAATCATTTCCAGGAGACAACCACCAGCAATCAGCACGTGAATACGGATGTCAGTTACCCCGGAAATACTTCAGCGATTACCGAAATCTGATCTTCACTGTCATCTCGACGGTTCTTTGCGCGTTAACTCTATCCTGGAGCTTGCCAGCCAGCAGGGTGTTGAACTGCCCGGACCTGATCCGGAGAGATTAAAACAAGCCGTCACTGTGGACCCGACCACCCATTCACTGGAAAACTATATACAAAAGTTCGATATTACCCTGTCTGTGCTCCAAACTCCGGAATCTCTGGAACGGGCCGCCTATGAACTGGCCCAGGATGCCGCCCGGGAAAATATTCGCTATCTTGAAGTCCGCTACTCTCCCATTCTCCATACGAAACGTGGCATGCATGAAACTGACACCATTGAATCTGTGTTGCGGGGGCTCCGGAAGGCACAACAGGATTTCCGAATACGAACCGGTGTGATTATTTGTGGTATTCGCAGCATCAGTCCGGAAATCTCATTCCAACTGGCGGAATTGGCTGCGGCATATAAGGGTAAGGGCGTCCTCGGATTCGACCTGGCGGGAATCGAGGAAAATTATCCTGCCAAAGATCACCGGGAGGCATTCTACCTGATTCTGAATAATAATATTAATACCACCCTCCATGCAGGAGAAGCATACGGTCCGGAGAGCATTCATCAGGCATTACATTACTGCAATGCCCATCGCATCGGTCACGGGACCCGCCTGAAAGAAGACGGCGAACTTCTGAACTATGTAACCGATCATCGAATTCCGCTTGAGATCTGCTTGTCAAGTAATGTGCACACCAAAAGCGTCCCCAGCTTCGAACGGCATCCCCTCCGGTTTTATTTCGATTATCACGTTCGGGTCACCCTGAATACCGATAATCGTCTGATATCCGATACCACGCTTACCCGGGAATATCAGATTGCCCATCAATATTTCGGTTTCACCCTGGAAGACATGAAAGAGATTATTATTAATGGTTTTAAAAGTGCGTTTCTCCCCTATCGGGAACGCAGACAAATGATTGAAGAAGTCGTTGGGGAATTACAGGAATTTTAAGAGGAACGCGTTCCGGCGATACTGTTTGCCTTCTTGCTTCCTAACAGTAAGTCTCCGAAGATCTCAGGGCATACAAGACGAAAGGGTCGATGGTTCCTAAGTCGATCCTGAGACCACTCAGGTAAGGTGATCGGCCTGCAGATTGATCATCTCGATGGCAGCCAGGGCCGCATCCCACCCCTTATTTCCGGCTTTTGTGCCGGCACGTTCAAGAGCCTGTTCAAGGGTATCGGTTGTTAAAATGCCAAAGATCACCGGGATATCCGAGTTCAGTCCGACCTGGGCAACCCCTTTAGCCGCTTCACTGGCAATATACTCGAAATGCGGAGTTGCGCCGCGAATCACCGCCCCCAGGCACAGGACCGCGTCAAACTTTCCCGATTGGGCCGTCTTCTTTGCTATGGCGGGTATTTCAAATGACCCGGGAACCCAGTAAAGGTGGATATCATCCCGGTTGCCACCATGTCTGACAAAACAATCTTCGGCACCCTCAATTAATTTGGAGGATATCATTTCATTAAATCGTGCTGCGACCACACCGATCCGCTTTCCTTCCGCTGTTAATTGTCCTTCATGTACCTGTGCCATGATTGCTCCCTGTCTCCTGTGTTTATTCTCTCTCAGGTTCCGACATCCGTAAAAGATGGCCGAGTTTATCCCGCTTGGTTTGTAAATAATGCCGGTTATTTTCGTTGGATTCCATCTCGATTGGAATGCGCTCTGCCACCTCCAGGCCATACCCGGTCAATCCGATGAACTTGTGCGGATTGTTGGTCAGCAGTCGCATTTTTCGCACCTGCAGGTCAGCCAGGATTTGAGCACCGATCCCGTATTCACGCATATCCGGCACAAACCCCAGCTCCTCATTCGCTTCCACGGTATCGTAGCCTTCCTCCTGCAATTTATAGGCAAGGATTTTATGTTTTAACCCGATGCCGCGGCCTTCCTGCCGGAGATATAACACCACCCCCTGACCGGCTTCCCGGATTCGCTGCATGGCGAACTCCAGCTGCTCTCCACAATCACAGCGCTGCGAGCCAAAGACATCCCCGGTGAGACATTCGGAATGAACCCGTACCAGGACTGGTTCATCCGGGGTGATCGTACCTTTGACCAGCGCAAGATGACTGGAATGATCCAGGAGATTTTGATACAGATGGAGCGTCCACTCACCGGCTGTGGCTGTCGGGAGTTTCACAGTCTCAATGCGTCTCACCAGTTTTTCTTTATGCCGCCGATACCGAATCAGGTCCGCAATCTGGATAATCGGAATATCATATTTTTTTGACATGGCTTTCAGTTCGGGCATTTTTGCCATGCTCCCGTCATCGGACATAATTTCACACAATACGCCGATGGGAGTTAAGCCGGCAAGTTTTGCCAGGTCAACAGCAGCTTCGGTATGTCCGGCCCGCTTCAATACGCCTCCTTCCTTCGCAACGATCGGAAAAATATGGCCGGGACGTGCAAAATCACTGGGCTTCACCGAGTCATCAGTTAACGCCTGAATTGTTTTCGCCCGATCCTGGGCGGAGATTCCGGTGGTTGTGCCGATGCGATAATCCACACTCACAGTAAAGGAAGTATTATGGAGCGCGGTATTCTCCCGTTCCATAGGCTCCAGATGATATCCCGCTGCCCGATCCACTGTTAACGGCACACAGATCAGTCCCCGGGCATGTTTTGCCATGAAGTTTACCGCTTCCGGGGTCACTTTCTCAGCCGCCATGATCACATCGCCCTCATTCTCCCGATCTGCATCATCCGTCACAATAATGAATTTGCCCCGGCGAAACGTCTCGATTGCTTTTTGAACAGTGCTGAATTTCATAATCTCAATATCCCTGTGCTGTTAACCAATCAATAGTCATAGTTGATGAGATGTGTTGCTCCAGATGATGTTTTACGTATTTACTGAGCATATCCACCTCAACATTTACCACATCACCAATACGTTTATATTGTATATTCGTCTGCCGTAAGGTATGGGGAATCACCGCAATCTCCACGGTATCTGCCTGCAGCGATGCAATTGTCAGGCTGATACCATCCACTGCAATACTCCCCTGATTTACACAATACTGCGTCAGATTGCGGCCCATTCGAATTCCCAGCACGGCATGATCCTCCTGCCGGTGAAATTTCACCAGCGAGGCGGTGCCATCTATATGGCCCTGAACAAAATGTCCCCCGAACCGTTCTCCGGCAGCCACCGCTCGCTCAAGATTGACCCGCTCTCCCGGTTGGTAGCGGTGAAAGGCGCTCTTCCGGATAGTCTGCGGAACAACCTGTACCTGGAAATAATTCGGGTCTGTCTCTACCACAGTTAAACAGACACCATTGATATTGACGCTATCATCAATGGCAAGGTTTTCCGTAATTGCGGACGCCTGGACGGTGATATCATATCGATCTCCTCGCCTTACCAAATCCTCAAGGACACCGACCTCTTCAATTAATCCTGTAAACATATCGCTCACTCACTTTTTCGATACCGTAGACACACATCATTCCCGAAGCGTTTCACCGCAAAGAGCTTCCAGGTGATCGCCCGCTCCAGGGGGAGTACCAGCTGATGAAACGGCGATAATCCCTGACCGATTATCTTTGACCCGGTCATGATTATCAATTCATTCACCAATCCGGATTGAAGCAGCGAAGAGGAGATCTCCGCACCGCCTTCCACAAACACTGACAGTATTTTTCTCTCGTGATACAGAGTGGACAGGATGTTCTCCCAGGCGATCAGATCAGCGTCTTCTTCCCGGATGGTCAGTTGCTTGACATTGAAGGTTTCCCCGGATCTGCCGTTTCCGGTATTTTCGGCAGTAATCACAATAGTTTCGGCATTGTGATCTGTGAATACTTTGGCCTGCCGCGGGGCCAGGCGCTGCGGATCAACGACTACCCGAGTCGGATTCACACCGGAGGTTGTCCGGACGGTCAGGGAGGGGTTATCCGCTTTGATAGTGCCTCCCCCAACCAGAATCGCATTATGTTCAGCCCGCCACCGATGCACCTGTTGACGGCTCTCGGGCCCGGTAATCCACTGGCTTTTCCTTCGGCGGTCTGCGATAAATCCATCGATGGTCAACGCCAGTTTGAGTGTCACCCAGGGAAGTCCGGTGTTCATCTGGTGAATGAAACCCCGGTTGATTTCAAAGCATTCCTCTTCCATTATCCCGACTTCAACCTCCAGCCCTGCTGCTCGGAGTTGTTCTATCCCCTGCCCGTTCACCCTGGGGTTCGGGTCCTGGATCCCGATGATGACACGGTCAATGCCCGCCTCGAGAATCTCGGGAACACAGGGAGGTGTATTGCCTTCGTATGTACACGGTTCCAGATTGACATAGAGTGTTGCACCTTCCGGCGATTCGGACGCGTTGCGCAAGGCATTCACTTCTGCGTGTGCTTCACCATATTTTCCGTGAAATCCTTCTCCAATGATATGATCATCTTTGACTAGAACGGCCCCGACAAGCGGATTGGGATGGACACGCCCCTGGCCCCGTCGGGCGAGCTCCAGAGTACGCTGCATGTATCGATAATCTTGCTCCATAAAAAAACGCCCTCTTCATAATTCAGGGCGTTGGGAGATGCCGATCACACCCACTGCGGTGATCAGCCGGATCACATTGTCGTCTTCTCCCTTCCGGACTATACCGTCGGCACCGGACTTTCACCGATTCTGTCTTTCCCGTCATCGGAAAGACTCGCGGGCTTATTCCCCGATTCGCGCCGGGGACATCACCGCCGGTCTGGAATTCCCCGGCCAAATGCCGGAGTCACCATGCCCCGAAGACTATCCGAAATTTACTTTTTCCATTTGTGAGACGCAAGGAGAAAAGCAGTTAAAAGACGAAAGGTTCAGGAATAAACGAACCCAGGAAGATCGCCAGCGCAATCCATCCAATGATCTTTTGATGCGGAGCCAATGGCTCATTTGTCTCCATGATCGGCGGATGCTGAATGCGAATAAGAAAAAATATGAGTGCAGCCCAGATGAGCCAATTCAATGAGAGGAAACTCAGAGGTATCAGTGCCGCAAACGCGATCCGGGCAATCCAGGTGTGGTGTTTCCCAAACATCGCATAGGCGATGTGCCCGCCGTCTAACTGCCCGATAGGCAATAAGTTCAATGCTGTGACCAACAACCCAATCCAGGCGGCGAACCCGACCGGGCTGAGCATGATATCCTGGGTTGGCCCCAGGTCGGGATACATGAGATGCGTGGCAAGCCACATAAAAAGTGAATCCCCGAGCTGTAATCCCGCTTCAAACGAGGAGGTATCCACCACCGTTGACATCTCCAGTCCCAGGAACAGAGCCGGAATAGTGACAATGAATCCCGCGATCGGGCCTGCCGCTCCTATTTCCAACAGCGCACGTTTATTCACGATAGGAGACTTCATTTTTATGAAGGCGCCAAAGGTCCCAATAAAAGTCGGAGCAGGAATAAAGTACGGCAACGTGGCTTCGACGTCGTGATATTTTGCCGCAAGATAATGTCCGGCTTCATGTGTGCCAAGGATCAGTAAAAGTGTGAGAGAAAAGGGAATTCCATGCCGCAAATCGGAGATATTGGGCCAGGGGACTACGCCTTCCATCAGAGCCCCGGCGAACAGGGTGGTGAATACCGTCAGCAGGAAAAGAAGCCCATGCAGCCAATACCTGGGTCTGTCGCCGGTATACTCAGGAGTGGTGATGCGTACAATTCCCTTTCCCTCATCATTCTTCACCCGCACCTGAACATTCCCGTTTCGATTCCGAAGCAATTCTTCCACGTACTGGTGGGCATTATCACACTTCCACTCTCCCTGGATAAATACGGCTTCCTTTGATTCACTCACAGCCTGGACTTCCAGGAAGGGCTCCAGTTGTCGTTGTATCTCGGCCCGGGTTTCCGGATCAATCCCGTTATCCTTCATAACACTCCTTTTCTGCCTGCCACCTAATTTATAATATCATGCGATGGTGTAAAAGTTTTAATCCGGATTACATATTCATTATAATTTCTCATTATATTTAAGCCAAACGATGAGAAGAATTACTTGCCATGGAGACCGCAAATATGTATTCTTTCGACCATGTGTGAATTTTATACTTAGGAATTCACCAAAAGATCCGAAAATATCTGTATACCAGAAAACCAAGGAGGTACTTATGACGTTTCTGAGATATTTGGTTACGACTGTCATGCTCTGTGCTCTGGCCGTCCCGGTGTATTCGCAGGATGGAACTGATTCTGAGGACGGATTTGATTTCACCGGTCAGCTGGAAAGCCTTGTTGAGACCAATGCAGAAGGCTACGTAAAACCTCTGGCCACCAGCACCGGTATCGGGCTGAACGGGGGTGTCTACCGGACAGCAAAAGTTCATAAATTGTTCGGATTCGATCTTTCCGTGAATGTGTCCGGAATTATGATCCCGGACTCAGCAAAATACTATACATTTGATACCTCGGCTCTGGGAAGCGCCACTCAAGACGTCGCAGGGACAAGCGTTACCCTGGATCTTTCCCAGCTCTATCCCTCTGTGCCGAACGCTCCCACATTTTTCGGATCCGAGGAGACTCCGGAACTGGACGCTGACGAAACCTATGCCAGAGAAGCCATCGTCAGCCAGATAGCTCAAGATCAGGGTCTAACTGAAGATCAGGTCAATGCAGAATACGGCGATGACATAGAAACCACCATTAATGATCAATTGCCCTCTGCTCCGGTGCCGCCGGGAGTATTCGATCAAGGTTTTTGGGCTGTCCCCAGCGCCCAGGCCAGCGTCGGGCTCCCGTTCGGTACGGAAGTAAATATACGATATGTCCCGCCCTACAATCTGGGTGAAGAGATCGGTGAACTCTCGCTGTTCGGGATCGGCGGCCGGATCAGCATCGACCAGTTCATACCAATTCCCTTCTTCCCTCTGGATATTGCGACCGGCGCATTTTTCCAGAATATCGAATTGGGTCCGGTGAACATTAACTCGAATATCGTTCACGCTGAAATCAGCAAGAGCCTTCCGGTCTTTACCCTGTATGGTGGAGTTGGCCTGGAATCGTCGACCCTCTCTGCATCATACACCTATGACGACCCGGTCTCTGAAACGCCCAGAGATATTGAAATCTCTGTAAAGGGTGACAATAATTTCCGGGGAACCGTCGGTTTACGTATGCAGCTGCTTATCCTCGCAATCAATGCCGATTATAATTTCGCCCCGTATAATAGCGTCAACCTTGGGGTTGGGCTGTCTTTCAGATAGATATACCGCCATTCGGAAGGTGAGATATGAAAAACATCACAGCCCCCGTCTCGTCAGAAACGGGGGCTGACGAATGAAGAGACTTCGAAATATATCGCCTGTGCTCTCCCCATCCCCTGAATTCCATCGAGGGAACTGATTATTTAATGCGTCTGTGTTTTCATACCACACCGGGACTAAGATCATCCGGTCGGCAGTCTCTTCCATTCTCTGTGTCGAACCGGTCTCCTTCCCTGGAAACATTTTTCATGACTATTAAGTCAACTCAGGAAAACCGTTAAACCGGTTCAATGGAGGGACTGTTTTCCCGGAACCCCCGGGATGTCCCGTAAGGGATCCCGTTGGGAAATCCCGGGGTGAAGAAGAATGCGAT
>CAYPST010000093.1:0-17069 GCA_964413425.1 uncultured bacterium | reverse complement strand
AGTCGATCGGGATTGGAAGATTTCAGTTGCATGGATTCCTCCTTTTCGTGATAACCGTGCGGGGCAATCCGGTAATACATCTTCAGCTATGGTTTTGATTTTCCGTTCGTGGATGAACGTGGAAATAAAACAAATCCTTCGCTTTTCGCAGAGAGAGAATAATCGAACACCATGCCATCTAACGTGGAATACAACTCCGGTGCGATCAACATAATTTTTCGTCCGGTGCGACTTCTCACCACGAAATCGCCAGCCTGTTGTTTGTCAAAAGCCAGATTGATTTCATTCGGCAGTCCGTGTGAGAGTGAAAGACGAATTGCCAGGCCGGGTCCGGAGGAATAGTTCTGGATGGCTTCCTGAAGCTTTTGCTTGGCTGATGGAGTGACCACAAACATAGTATGCCCTCCTTGTTAGACGATTGGAGTTGAACAGCCTGAACTTATTCGAATTCTCCGAGGATTGTCTTTCCCCGGCGGATCTCCCGCCAGTCCTGAATCCGGCTGCAACGGAGGCAGGAGCATATGATTCAGCTATCTGATTGCTCACTTCCCGGAGGAGGGGGATGCCCTCTGTTCTTTGCCCGCCTGAAAATACCCAGGCGCGAAATACATCCCGGGCGAGTTGTGCTTACCAAACGAATCAGTCAGGTAATTCGGAATGAGAGAGAAGAGATGCCAGACTGAGCAGCCATCCGTCGGCTGCGGGCTCATCCATCGAGCATACCTGACCGGAGACACGATAAGCCAGGCCAGTCAACACAGTGGTTCATGTCTCAGATTAAAGCAATAATTCACGCGAAGCAAGCAGCAAGCGGAAGTCGAATATCATACCCACCTGCACTCTAAATCAACGACCACCAGGATGAATTACAATCTCGTGCTTTCAGATTCTCCCTGGAAGTCTCGGCAGCAAGAGAGAATGCTCATTTCGACTCGCAGTGTTATAATACACGATCATTCAGGGATATTCAATAGAATTGTTATCCACGGCACGGAATTCTCTCCGGAAAGACAGTGTCTGGGGAAATGGCCTTCCCTCCAGGGCCGTCCGAGGCGAAGATCACGGATGGCCCGGCTTCCTGAAATGAGCCGGGAGCTGTGCAATGGAACGATTTATAATAGGGTAGCCGGATAGTGCGCATTGCACAGGACGCCCTCCCAGGGAGATGTACACACCATCCGGCTTGCAGCATCAATCAGATGTGAAGCTGAATAGCAGCCGGAGCATACTTTGAATTCTTCTCGAAATGTGAGTCTCCAATACAATGTGTAGCTACAATAGTTGCTCCTCCTGCCAGCCGTCTCTTCGTTGTGCGATAACCGATCACCTTCTGCTGAAAATAGAGAACAAGTATGATGCCAGTGAGATCGGTCTCTGAGAATAAGGAATGACAAGTTATTGTAAATTTATGACTTGGAGAAGTGTCAGAACATTCGGTACCGGAAATGCCGGGGTTGAAAAGCGGTTGAAATGAACCGGTTTCCGGGTGGCCCGGATGAAATGAACCGATGCGGAGGGAGGTCCGGTCCTTTTTTCCAGACACACCTGTTCTGCCGACATCAAATGCAGACATTTGATTTGGGGGAGGAGTGAAAACTCGGATCCATACCCGAGCACCGGATAAATATATGAACAATTTTCCAGAAGCGGCTTCAAGAACAGTATGAATAATTCGGGTTATCAGTGTGTTTCGGTGCTTCATGTAGTTGTTATTTTTTCGCGATCGTGGTCACCGTTGAGACAGAGGCCCTACCGGAGCGTTTTCCCAGATAGACTCATTTCAGGTGCGTATCAGCGAAGTCAAGATACCGTTCCCAATCATAGAGGGTGACATCGTGTCGGCCGGGACGAATATGGTAGCCGATGGCACCCATTTGCGGTTCGTTCAGGGCCGGCATTTCGTCTGCCGGAAATCCTGAGGTGCCTAACAGCCGGTACACCGGATCGGCGTGTTTGCAGGAGAGGAATTCTCCCCGGGGATCCGCCCAGCGATCCTGTTCGGCGCTGGCCACATACACCGGTCTGGGTGCGATGAGCGCTAGCAGCATATGTTGATCGATCGGCAGCGCGTCTTCGTTATTATTGTATTGGGTAAAATTGTCACAGAACCAGTGAGGGAACGAGGTATTGATGCGCTCGACCGTTTCACCATACCGTCGCCGGGAGAGGGCGGCACCCCCGCAGCCGGAATTGTTCGATATCACCAGGGTGAATCGCTGATCTCTGGCGCCTGCCCAGAGTGAAGTCTTGCCCAGCCGGGAGTGGCCTATGACTGCCACGCGGTTTTCATCGACAGCAGCGTCGGTTTCGAAATAATCCATGGCCCGGCTGAGTCCCCAGGCCCAGGCGCTGATCGCTCCCCATGCGTCCGGGGCTGGTTTGGGTTGTCCCGGTTCATAAAACAAAGGGTGGATCCCGTTCTGAAAGCCATCATCGAAATCGGGGTCCAGATCACCGTAGTAGATAGTGGCCAGCGCATAGCCGCGGTCCAGGATACACTCTACCGGCCAGCGCTGATGCCGGACACCCCGGGAGGTCTCGGTGGCCCGGTTATTCCGGATATCAAATTCCTCGCTATTCGAGACCCATTGATCTGTAATGGAAATCCCCGCATCCGGATAGATGGTGTGATTCCCGTAGAAATTCAATCCCACGAACGCCGGGACCGGTGCCGGTGCGTTCTCCGGGATATAGAGCAATATGTCCATCCGCGGCCGGTCTTGCTTCGCGGCAAAATAGACCGCTATTTGTTTCCGGGTTCCTCTTCCGCCCAATACCGATTTTTCGGTAGCAGTGATTTCAAAGTGCATATCCGCAGGCGGATCGGGCGATTCCCCGTACACCTGAGTCTCGAATAATCGCAGGATCTCCGGACGCCGCACGTTCCACCAGGTTTCAGCATCGGTAACCCGGGATCCGTCGGATCGGATGAGGGGATCCGGGAGGGTGTATTCGGGGACCGCCGATTCGTTATAAATGATGTCCTGTCCGTTACCGTTCATGGTTCCGGCTCCGAAGGCCAGGACAAATACGATGAGAGTACGCAGAAACTGCAGAGCAGAGAATCGCATGTGTCTCTCTCCTTAAATTAGGTATGGCAATACAATACTCGTATCGAGTATCTGTTTTATTGTAAGGCATATTGATGACCACCTGCAAGAAATTAGAGAAACCCATTATTAACTGAAAGAAATTATTCCGGATGAACAATGAATGAATAGCACCTATCAGTCAGGAGTGGTGTTTGTCTGGTGAAAACGATAACCGAACGGAATGGGCCGAGCTATAACTCGACTTTTTCAGAATCACTGAAAATAAAGGGATACGTGCATATCTGAATGAAGGAATCGGGTCGAGATCTCTATCTCCGGTTACATTTGTATACCACCGAACAGTGAGTACCGGTGGGATTGTGTTTTTCCCCACATCACACAGAAGCTTTGTTATGAAAAGGGTCGGGGTTCTGCGAAGAATTCCCGTCTCTCCTCCAAAAATCATTGAGATACCAGGTCGAGCCATAGCTCTACTCTGACTCGAGCTATGGCTCGAGTTTCATGGAGAACATGGCCTGATTTTCTTTGTCGCACTCCTCTGTGGAATATGTATAAAATCTAAAATAACAGGAGCTTGCAGTGGTACATTTTTTCCAGTGAACTGTACTGGCATAGAATTTGAAATATATATAGGCGAATTTCTTGTGGGTCGGTGAAACTGATTGATCTGAAAACCATCGATATGAAGAAATCCTTGCACGTTCCAAAACGGGTTCGGAAAGCCTTTATTCCTCAGAAGGATCAAACCGACTGCGGGGTGGCATGTCTTGCAGCGGTCATGCGATATTTTGACGGGGAAGAGAGGCCAGAGCAACTCAGAGAGAGGAGCGGGACGAATCAGGAAGGCACTACCTTGTTGGGTTTATATCAGGCAGCCAGACAGGTGGGATTGAAAGCAACTGCGTACACTGTCGAGCCGGGGAATATTCAGGATCTCCGGTTTCCCTGTATCCTGCATATACTGAAGGATCAACGGTTACAACATTACGTTGTTTGTTACGGATATGATGAGGGACACTTGCTTATCAGCGATCCGGGGAGCGGGATTCAAACATGGTCCGATTCCGATCTGGAGGAAGTATGGCCTTCACGATCAGCCCTGGCTCTGGAACCGACCGGGCGATTTCGGAAGCGATCCGCCGTGCGAAAAGATAAATGGAACTGGATGCTCACTCTGGTCCGGGATGATCTGAACATCCTGGGTTTAGCCCTGGCGCTGGGCGTGGGTATTGCCGTCCTGAGTATATCCACGGCAATTTTTTCCCAGAAATTAATCGATGAAATCCTGCCGGATCGCGACAGAGTCAAACTGATACTTGGTGTGGTATTGCTGGCGTTTCTCCTCTTTGCGAAGAATGGATTGTCATATATCAGGCAACGGTTTCTCATCGATCAGCGGAAGGAGTTTAATACCCGAGTCATCAGTCATTTCGTTGGTTCATTGGTTTACCTGCCTCAATCGTTCTTTTTTTCCAGAAAGATTGGGGATCTTATTGCACGCATGAACGATACCCACCGGCTTCAGGGCGCCGTAGCCTATGTTATCGGGGATATTATGATTGACGTGTTACTGGTGATTACCGCATCAACTTTTATTTTTTCTTACAATGTTCCTCTTGGGTTACTGGCGCTCGGGAGCCTCCCGCTGTTTTTCTGTCTGACGTTTCGCTACCATCATCCCATATTGCAGAGCCAGAGAGAGGTGATGTCCGCCCATTCGGCGAATGAAAGCAATTATGTGGATACCATTCGGGGGATGGCTGCCATCAAAACACAAAATAAGGAGTCCCAGCTGGCGGTGCGCACTCACCGTATTTATAGTGTCTATCAGGCACGCATTCAGCGCCTTGGTCATATCAGTGCCCGATTTAATTTTTGGGCAGAACTGGTGGGCACCACGCTGCTCATTGGAATCCTGACGTGGAGCGCTCTCATGGTGTTCGGAGGTGCGCTCCAGCTGGGAGTGCTCGTCGCCATGCTGCAAATGGTACATATGCTGATTCCCTCTGCAATGAGTCTGGCATTAACAAATCTCAGGCTGCAGGAAGCCCGGGTTGCTTTTGACCGAATGTACGAATTCACCTCGTTGGACGCAGAGTATGAAAGGGAGGCATCGATGCATCATCACATCGGAGATTTTAAGTCCCTGAGTGTTACTGATCTGACGTTTCGATTCCCGGGTCGCCGGGCGTTATTGCACGATGTTTCCTTTCAGGTGGGTCATGGAGAGTTTGTTGCCCTGTTGGGCGAAAGCGGGTGTGGAAAGACTACCTTGCTTCAGATACTGCAACGATTCTATGAGCCCGAGAGCGGTGAGCTGATTATCAACGGATCTCTCTCATGGAAAACAGTGTCAGTCTCCGGATGGCGGAAAGTCTTGGGGGTGGTTCCTCAGCACATAAATATTTTTAACGGCACACTATTGGAAAATATTGCCTTAGGGGCCTCCCCGGACGAATTCGAGGATATCATTCTTATGTGTGAAGGGTACGGGCTGAACCGGTTTTTTTCACGGTTCCCCCAGGGATACGGAACCTTGCTGGGGGAACAGGGGGCGAACATCTCGGGTGGACAACGTCAGTTGGTTGCGTTCGCACGGGCGTTATCTCAGAATCCGCAGTTCCTTTTACTCGACGAGGCGACAGCAGAAATGGATCGGAATACGGAAAAATGGATTTTGAATTTGGTGACACGATTAACAGAAAAAATGGGTGTGCTGATGGTGACCCACCAGGCACCCTGTGCCAGATATGCAGACCGAATTATCGTGATCGAGGAAGGACAAGTATCGCAGCAGGGAAGCCCGGAAGAACTCATACAGGAGGAGAATCTGTTTTCTCAGTCATTTTCGGATCATCTGTTTGAGGAGAGTGAAAATTCATTAGTGATGAATAAATATGGGTAAATGAACAATACTGCGGTATCGAGAATCGCCGGGATAGATGGATGGATTTTATTTTACATTTTGCTGGTCATGTATGCCCTGTACCAATTCGGGATGAACAATGCCCTTGTTACGGAGGAATTCATCTTGAGATCCTATGAAGATATACTTCCGGAAAAAACTCTAACCGGATTAGTTCGCTTTCGGCAGCGGTTTGAATGGGTTGGATATGTGTTATTGTTTATCACAATTCCGTTAAAGGTTGGATACAGTGCCATATGTATAAACACCGGAACATTGCTGGCTGGGTATGATGTGAGATTCAGACGCATTTTCAAAGCGGGGCTGTTTGGGGAGTTTGTGTTCCTGTTTGCCACTGGCGTCCAATTCACCTGGATTCTGACTGTTCTTCGTCCGGAAATCATCCAGGATCTTGAGGGATTCTTTCCTTTATCGGTGTTGGGTCTTCTTAACAGCGAGTCATTGCCGGGGTGGTTACATCTGCCCCTGCAAAAATTGAATCTCTTTGAGTTGTTGTATGTGGTGGTGGTCTCGGGGATCCTGAAGGAATATCTGCGGGCGGACTTTCGGAAGGTTTTTCCAATAGTCGCAATTTCTTACGGATTTGGAGTAATGCTGATGATCGCTGTGGCCATGTTTTTAACGTTACAAACAATGTAAGCGGGATTATGAAAAGAAAAGTTGCACTATGGATATTTATTCTGGCGGTGGTGATGATCAGTGCTCTGGTGTATCAGGTAGGGCGCCAAATTGCTGTGAACGCCGAAATACAGGATCGAATTCGTACGCTTCCGGATTTAGATGTTTTCAGTAACCTGGGCGGAGGACGGTTTGATATGAGTTCACTCTCTCCACAAAGAGAAGTGGTTATCATGCACTTCCACTCCGAGTGTGTATTCTGCAGAACACAGGTTCAGGACGTTCTTGGTCATCCGGAGTTAATTGCCAGAATTTCCTGGGTGTTGATCTCTTCTGAACAGGTGGATTCACTCAAGATATTTGAGCAACAAAACCACCTGGAAACGTATCCTGACATTTACGTACTGCATGATGGGCAGGAAAAATTTCCCGATGTGTTCGGAACAGGGTTCTTTCCGGTCACTTTTATCTACAATCGTCATACAGAGCTCATTACCAACTTCAGGGGACAGGTGAGAGCTTACGCCATTTATCTTGAGATTACTGCCCAGGCAAAAGCCTCCGAACCACAACCGGAATGTGCCACTACACTGAAAAGACGTCACCGGGCGCACAAAGTGAATTTTTCTGCTGCTTATGGCGAACAAGGTGGAAGAAAGTCACTGATTACAGGCAGGGATATCCAATTATGAGAAAAAGTCTGAATTGTCGGTGAAAGGATAGAAATGGAAAGTTCTCAAACCACAAGGAACTTCAGGCATCTGATAGATCATGTTCTAACAGGTGCCGCACAAGTGGCTGAAAAATACCACGATTTTAATAGATGTTGGCTGAAATCAGCCATATCTGGTGAGAGATGGTTGAAATTGGCCAATTGAATGCAATTGCACTAAGATGATGAAAAATAATATATTATGTTTGATTTTACATAAAGATTAACATAGTTATGCAGAAAGTGGCTGATATTGATCATACTTAGTGCTTATTTATCTCAATCGGCAGATATTAGCTATCTATAAGAATTTAGGGGACTTAGGGGGAATTGTTTATGCTGTGGGTCTCTGGTATGGTATTTGAACTAAGCTTGCCGGAGTCCAACCCCACACATAAAGGAGAGTTGTTATGAGAAGATCTACACTCTACCCAATGATTTTTACTATTCTGCTTGCCGCAGGAATAGTTGTTATTGGCTGCCAGAATGTTCCCACCGAACCGCTTACCCAACGGGAGGGGAACATCCATTTAATTAAGGCCAGTGCAGAAGCACTCGGATTGGCCAAGGGTGTTCGTGTTGGAAAATGGATTAGCAGCGAGGAAGGCGGGACCTTGGGAGGTGCCGCTACTTTCAGCAATTATGTGCAGATTCCCCCGGGTGCACTTGCAGAAGACATGTTTCTTGCGCTGTCCATTGATATCAACGAAGAAGGGGCGCTGGTTTTTTCAGTCACCGGGCAGGGAGTTCCCCGAGGAGAACACATTTACTTTGAGGAAGGGAAAGTGAGTAAGCTGGTAGTCAATGCCGGATGGCTTGCAAATGCACCAGAACTGGCTGTAAATATTGATACCGGTGAACAATATGAGGTTGTGAAAGTTGGTGGGACATTCATGGCAGAATTGTCGCATTTCAGTCGTTATGGCTGGTGCTGGCTGGAGTAATTTTTTACGGAGGAATGAAAAAGGTATACAGCCCATTGATGACTCTATGCCATACGAAGCGGCGAACAATCGTGTAAATAACTATCCGAGGATAGAATGAATCAATCTCTGGAACAAAGAATACCTCATAAAACTGTCTCATCCATCTTCTATACCGAGTTTGTAAATTTGATTGTTGAGTATGTTGGCGAGGAGATTCTGGAACATTTCAAATCAATTAAATCACAACAGGAACGGTATCTCAATTCACACTGGGATGAAATATCCGGGGAAGAAGGATTCCATTCGATCAGAAAGATCGATTACACTTTCTTACTGGGCATCGTGCGCTCCCGGCTATCTTCCCAGCCTGACGCCCTTCTCGATTTTCATTTGAGAGCGGCCAGTCTGTGTCTGCAATACGGAAAAAAGCAGACAGCTGATAAAATGCTCGATTCTATATCGGTTTTGAATAAGGAGCGAATTCGGAAACACTATTTATCCGGCCCGGGAGCAATCGGATAAAAGTGATGGTGGGGGCATCATCGTCTGAACACGAGAGAAAGCGTATGCGGAAAATGAGTAAAAAGAGTAAAACAAGAAGTGCATGTGAAGGAAGGAATGGGACACAAATCTGTGAGAGCAGGGTGCTGTTAGTGCTTTTTTGAGGAGCCGTAAAAAAACCAGAGGTATGGCTCAATAGAGGATGGAGAAACCCGGGAATACAGTGAGCTGTAATGAACGGGTGAATAAAGAAGGGCTAACACCCCTGCTTTACACAGATTCTTTGTTTCCAGGAATCGACGTGAAAGATAAAGGCAATGACATTTGCCCATCCTTATTGGAAGGGCAGTTATTAATCCTGCGTATCCTGTCGGAAATCCATCAAAGGAATGCTCGTACTTCTGATGTGCGGTTGGGCTAACAGTGCACCCCTGTAAATTCCTGACTTGTATCCCGGAAGTGACCGGGTGTGTTACAGGTAATATGAATGATAACTTATGGCTGTATTCAGGAATACCCCGCCTGCATTACTACTGAGTCTATTTAGAAAACGCCTCGAAGAGATCCCGTGACCACGGGACAAAGGGCGCAGAGGCCGCAAAGAACGCAGAGAAAATAGAAATTATATCCGTCCAAATAGCGTAATAAATTTTGCAGATATTGTGTATACATAATAAATATAAGTCGGATTCAGCATCTTGTATCAGGCCTATGTTTTCTAAACACTCTCATTACTAATGAGAGTGTTTAAAAAACAGGTCAAAAACACAAAGTAATTGAATGAGCAACTGTTTATTAAATATATGTGATGCATCCAAAGATTTTTTCGGTTTGACAGTATAAATCCTTATTATTTCTTTGCGCCCTTTGCGCCCTTTGCGGTCTTTGCGATCTCTGCGTTTTCTAAACAGACTCATTACTAATAGGAAATTTCCCCCATCACCGGAAGGGTTTATCCCATCACCTACCGGGCTCGTCGGAGAGAATGCTCAATTGGTAGTGATGCCGGGACGCGGTGGACAATCATCTATTGTCGAGCCCACATCAACGAGAAACAAGGAGACTGACTTTTATCCAGCCGCTTCGAAAGTAACAGAGAGCCTGGAATGCCAGGCGTCTCTCTCCTCGATTATATGCCGAGGGGGCTAATTGTCAAGTCACCAAATCCGCAAAGACGTGTTGTAGATTAATTCCGGCCGCTCTGTGGCTCTAAATAAACAGATATCATTGGTGCCTTTGATTAAAAATGGGCCTTCCTTGATCGCTACCGGGAGTAACATCTTGTACGAACAGATATTGTGAACCATTTTATGAAAAGATGGAAAGCGTTGAACGAGCCACTGGTTTCATGACCACTATCGGTAGCATTCCTGAGGGAACTGCTTTGATAAATGCGGAGGAGGATAAAATTTGAAGTTGCTATTGAACGTGTTTATCGATACCATAATACAACGCATTTCATTTGTGTGAGTGATATTCTTAATGAAGTCACTGTAAACAGGTTCGGTTAAATATCAAACATTGTCAGGGTGAGAAATTATGGATGATCACCAAACCTCACGTCGAAGGTTTTTAAAGTACTCATCTGTGGGTGTGGCGGGCCTGGCCTTGTCCGGAGGGTCGACCGAAGCTCTGTATGCCGGTTTGGTTAAAAAGGCGGAGACGCCGGCGATGCTTGGTGGATCTCCCGTTCGAACAGCACCTTTTCCTGAATGGCCTGAGACCGACCAGAAAGATGTGGAAATATATCTCGAGGCTTTTCGGGAGAGAGATTGGTCTCAATTCAGGCATGTAGAATCAGAATCCATGGTTCAGTTTGAAAAAAAGTTTGCCAATGTTATAGGCACCAGGTATTGTGCCTCAACCAACGCAGGGACTACCGCCTTAACCGCGGCGCTCCATGCTTTGGATGTTGGTCCCGGAGATGAAGTGATTGTGCCGACTAATACATTCATTGCCACTGCCCAGGCCGTGTTGAATAACTTTGCTCTGGCGGTGTATGTCGATTCTGATCCAGATACGTTTATGATTGATGCCGATCTGATTGAAGAAAGGATTAATGAGAACACGAAAGCTATTCTTCCGGTACATATTGGCGGGGGCGCCTGTGATATGGATAAGATTATGGCGCTGTCCAACAAGTATGGTATTCCCGTCTTGGAAGATGCCTGCCAGGCACACATGGGAGAATGGCGTGGCAGGAAGCTGGGGTCAATCGGGACGCTGGGTTGTTTCAGTTTTCAGGAATTCAAAAGCTTGACCAGCGGGGAAGGCGGCGCAATTGTCGGTGATGATGACGAACTGATGCGGAAATGTATTGCTATCAAGAATAACGGGAGGGATCCGCAACATCAAAAGGTGTATGCCGGATCGAATTACCGCATGACGGCGTTTCAGGTTGCGGTTGTCACGGGCCAAATGCGTCATCTTGAAGAACAGACCAGACGCCGGGAGCAAAATGCAGCATACCTGGAAAAACTGCTGGCGAAGGTGCCGGGCATCAGTCCGGCGAAAAAGTACGAAGGCCAGACACGCCGGGCATATTATGGGTACTATCTCCATTATGATAAATCCCATTTCAACGATCTTCCGCGAAGTAAATTCCGGAAAGCGGTCAATGCGGAGGGGATTCCGATCCAGGAAGGATGTGATACCCTTAACCGGGATGAATTTGTAAAGACATATCTTGAGTTGCCCGGTTTCCGGCGGGTATTTTCCGGGGAGAGAATATCACAGTTCTGGAATGAAAACCACTGTCCGGCTAATGATCGGCTTGCTGAGGAAACTGGCCTCTCATTCGGCCAGCATATTTTCCTGGGCACAGAAAAGGATATAGACGATGTTGTGGCAGCGATTGTGAAAGTGCAGAAGAACTCTCCGCAAATAGCCACATCCTGAGCACTTCGGAAGAGCACCTTCTCGCTGATTCAGTCTACCCGGCACCATACCGGAAAATCGGTGCGTTGTACTGCATACAGGCTGCTTCACATATCACCGTGGACCCCGATTCACGGATATCTCTGATTACCGATACCAGTTACCGGTAATAATGATTGGTTGCGGTTACATGGATTGCGTGCGTCCAACTCCATCCTTAAACTCAGAATGAGAACAGATTTATGAAGGGAGACACGGAGACTACCATGCCGTTTAAAAAAATCGGGATAGTAATACTGGCGGCCATTGTTACCTCCCATGTATTACTGCGGTGCGAAACTTCACAAAAGGCAGGATACAGTATGCAACAGATCAAAGAGCGACTGGCAGATTTCGCCGAAACGCACATCACGTACGATCAGACTTTGCTGGACGATCGGCAGATCCAGGTTATCGATAATCTTTCCAAAGCGGCAGTTATTATGGACAGCCTGTTCCTGGACCAGGTGTACTCGAAAAACCAGCAAATAAAAGCGGAGCTGGAAGCCTGGAAGACGGAGAAAGGTAAAGCCACTCTGGCATTGTTTAACATTATGTTCGGTCCATTTGATCGCCTTGAGCACAATCAGCCATTTTATGGCCATGCGGTGAAACCGTCCGGAGCAAATTATTATCCGGAAGATATGACAAAAGATGAATTCAACCAGTGGATAGAATTGCATCCGGATGATAGAGAGATGTTTACCTCGGAGTACACTATGATTCGACGAAGAAACGGGGAGCTGGTGGCAATTCCCTATGCGGAGTATTTTCGCGGGGAATTGACACAGGCTGCGGATTATTTACGGCAGGCGGCCCGATATGCTGATAATCAGAGTTTACGGCGCTACCTGCAGACCCGGGCCGATGCATTTCTGTCGAATGATTATTATGCGAGTGATATGGCATGGATGGAGCTGGAAGATCATACCATAGAAGTAGTCATTGGTCCTTATGAAGTCTACGAAGACCAGCTTTTTAATTACAAAGCGGCTTTTGAGTGTTTCATTACACTTCGGGATCCCCACGAGAGTGATAAGGTTGAGCGGTTTGCCTCTTATCTTGTTGATATGGAACGCAATTTACCGATACCGGAGCAGTATAAGAATTTTGACAGGGGATTAGAATCGCCAATTATTGTCGCCCAGGAAGTTTTTTCTGCAGGAGATACCAAAGCAGGTGTCCAGACGCTGGCCTTTAATCTGCCCAATGATGAACGAGTCCGGCAGGCCAGGGGATCCAAAAAGGTACTGCTCAAGAACGTAAACGAGGCCAAGTTCAGTAAATTGCTGCAACCCATTGCATCACGAATTCTTGCGCCGGAGCAGCACTCCTTCGTTTCCTTCGAGGCGTTTTTTAATCACGTGCTTATGCATGAGATATCTCATGGAATCGGCCCCGGATATATTACGGTGAACGGCCGGAAAACGGAGGTCCGGGATGAACTCAAAGAGACGTATTCCACAATCGAAGAATGCAAAGCCGACGCCCTGGGCATGTATAATACCATGTTCATGGTAGAGCAGGGCGAGTTTCCCGAATCGTTTGAAAATCATGTGTGGAGCACCTTTCTGGCCGGGATTTTCCGATCCGTGCGATTCGGCATCAATGAAGCGCATGGTGCGGGAAATGCCATTATATTTAACTATCTTCTGGAACATGATGCCTACCGATATAACGAGGACGCTCAGACAGTTCGGGTGAATTTCGACACGATATACGGGGAACTCGAATCCCTGATCCATACGATTCTGATGATTCAGGCAACCGGTGATTATCAGGGGGCGAAGGAGTTAATCGCACAATACGGAATCATGTCGCCATCCATAGGCACCTTAGTTGGGACACTTGATGATCTGCCGGTGGATATTAAACCGGTCTATGAAATCCAGGAGAGACTGAGCGAGTAAATTGGTGATGAATTAATTCTTCAAAAGTGAACATTCTCGAACTGCTTTGGTTTCCTCATTGGATATAGTTCAGAGGAGTAATTACATACAGAGGTCGTTTCTTGAGCTGCCGGTGGTTTTGTATACGACATTCACGAAATTATTACGAGGAGGGAAAATTAGGCAGACGGAAACCTGCGGACCAATTTTCCGATGGAGTAATGACAGCTCTGTTCCATGAATTCCCGACAATTGTGTTTGATAATTTTCGCCCGAACCAGGGAAATAACCTCTTCCGCAATATTAGTTGCCAGGTCCCCGATTCTTTCGAGATTTTCGGAAATAATAAGCAGGTGAACCCGTTGAGACGGAGTTAATCCGAACGCCTCTTCTTAACTTAAAAAGCAAGAGTGATTGCAGCAGAGGACCTCGTTGATGTCAGCCACCCTTGGTATACGGATAAAAAACCACCATTAACGGAGAACAGGGCATTACGAACAATCTTAGTGGACATGGATTGACTTCATTGCGTTGAAACTTTCGATGATATACCGATCTCGGATTATAGATGTTACCGGATCTCACAGCATGATAAATATATTGTGCAATATGCGCCTTGGTGTAAACGAGTGCAGGAGGAAAAACAATGTCATCGAAAGCGACTCACTTCTTTCTATTCATTCTCTGGTTATTTTTTTTATGGAATAGTTCTGTATTTGGTCAGACTATCAGCCCGGAAACCGAAAGCTGTCTGACGTGCCATCGTACTGTAACCCCTGGTATCGTGGCGGATTGGGAATCAAGCCGGCATTCAAGAGTGAGCCCCGGTGAGGGTCTTAAAAAACCGTTCCTTGAACGCCGAATCTCTGCCTCCGGACTCCCGGATTCACTGCAAAATGTGGTGGTCGGATGCGGTGAATGTCACCGCCTCCGCCCGAAACGCCATGCAGATACCTTTGATCACAATGGCATGGACGTGCATATCGTGGTGACACCGGAAGATTGCGGAGTGTGCCATCCCCAGGAACAGGGGCAGTATCGACAGAACAAAATGGCACATGCCAGAACCAACCTGACTCAGAATGATTTATATCAGGATTTCGTGAAAGCGGTGAACGGGTTGCAGGCTTATTATGATCACACTCTGGTCTTGCATAACCCGGAGGATCAGACAAATAAATTATCCTGTTACTTCTGTCACGGCACCAGGGTAACGGTTGAGGGTATGGTTCCCAGGGAGACGGCATTTGGCGAGATGACCTTTCCCGATTTATCCGGCTGGCCCAACCAGGGAGTCGGCAGGATCAATCCCGATACCTCGAAAGGTTCCTGCACTCCGTGCCATGCCCGGCATGCCTTTTCCATCGAAGTCGCCCGGAAGCCGTATACCTGCGGCGAGTGCCACAAGGGACCGGACGTCCTCGCCTACAAGGTGTATGAAGCAAGTAAAATGGGGAATATTTATTCATCCCTGAAAGAGCAGTGGGACTTCCAGGCCGTCCCCTGGACCATTGGCAAAGATTTCACCGCTCCCACTTGTGCCACCTGCCATATGAGCCTGCTTGTGGATGAGCAGGGCAATGAAATCGCCTTTCGCAGCCATCGCATGAATGATCGATTATATGTACGGCTCTTCGGGCTCCCGTATGCCCATCCTCAACCCCGATCCCCCGAGACTTCAGCAATGAAGAATGAGGCGGGTCTCCAGTTGCCCACCAATTTGGATGGGAGTATGGTACAGGGGCCGCTCATCGATCAAAACGAACAAATGAAACGGAAACAAAAAATGCAGAGTGTCTGTCAGGGCTGTCACAGTACACAATGGGTGAATAAACATTTCAGTGATCTGGATCACGTGATCCGAACGACGAATATCCGAACCCTGGAAGCCACGAAGATCCTCCAGCAAGCATGGCATCGAGGACTTGAACGAGGTATTCCACAAAGAAGCAATATTTTTGATGAGACACTGGAGAAAAAGTGGGTCTTGTCCTGGTTCTTCTATTCGAACTCCACACGGCTCGCCGCAGCCATGGCGGGTGCGGATTATGCAGTGTTCGATAACGGACGCTGGCAACTGGCATTGAACCTGCGTGAGATGGAGGATTGGCTGGAGTTGAAAACGGTGGCTGATAGTGTGGGGGGTACGGAGCGCCTGCTGCCTTGAGCCTGGTGTGGAGTTGAAAAAGTGCTGGCCGCTCGGTAAAGCGCAGCACTCTCTGACCATGATATCCTCACCGGGTTCTTGCCGTATCCCGGACCGAATCCCGGAGGGATTCAATATGAATAGCCCCGAATGGAATTCGGGGTACTGGAATGGCAACATCACCACAACCCCAACGATATCGCCATATGGCATAAATATAGGGGTTGAATGGCTCCGCACGCCCTCTTCCGCTTCATTCCCTACCCGCGTGCATCATTCAACCCGTTCCGGGTTGAGGTGTGCGGGCTGCCGGGTTCCCCCGGTTCCACCGGGGGCTATTCATATTGCAGCCCTTCAGGCTGCCTCCTCTTCCGTCTTGATTATCCTCATATTCGTAGGGAACGCGTTTCCTGCCAGAAGAGATCCTGCAGGCAATCCCAACGGGATTGAATGTGAATAGCCCCGAATGTCCCAGCGGGATCCCTTGCGGGACACCGGTGGCTATTCACGTTTCCCAACGGGATCCCTGTGGGAAAATTCGGGGGGGGGACTATGTAAGCACTGGACAGGCTTTTTATCTTCTATTTTTAGTAGTATCAGTGATTATTGACGTTAATTAACTGGCATTCTAAGCAGGACGAGGATGTTACACGCCATATCATCAGGGATGTCCGATGGAATCACTGCCGTGCCATGATCAGCAACCAAAGTTGAAATCTTGAAAAAAATCACCTTTTTTATCTTGATATTTACACTGAATGTTGCTTATACTTTCAGAGTGTTAATTTGATTTGAGCCCTCGACTCTGATCAAGCACGTCAACATTACATATCAAGATTATAGGAGTAAATACAATGGCTAGTCGTATACAAGCGATCAACGCGTACATGCCCCGGATTGAATTAGGACCGCGCGTTGAAACAGAAGAGTTTTCCAATTATGTGTCCTCCCGGACCGGCCTGAATGAAAGCGAGGTGCGGGAGGTGTTATATGAATTCCGCGACGGCACAGCCTTTTATAACAAACAGGCGCGTCCGGTACATCTGATTGGAATGGGTACGTACTCTCCAGGTCTTAAACTAGACGGCGAGTTTACGGTGAATCACCGGGCTGATATCTATGTCAAAAAACAGCTGAACCTGGATGGTGAGTTTCGCGGCGTGATCAGGAACCGGGAGCACATCGGGAAAACCAGCGATGAACTGATCGCACTGTGGAACCAGGAACATCCGGACGATCCCGTCGAATAAGGTCGATATTCTCCATATTTCTTCTCCTCATTGTGTGGGGGTCCCTGAGTTGCGCGGCCCAACTGGAGCGTCGTATCGCTTAAGTTTGACAGCAAAACCTCAAAAATAGGGGGCAATTCCTTATAGACCCTG
>CAYPST010000092.1:0-17080 GCA_964413425.1 uncultured bacterium | reverse complement strand
TTTCCCTAAGTACAGCGATACTTCGCTGTCCCAGAGGGACCCCATTGGGGCACTCATATCGCTGTACTTAGGTATAACTAACAAATGTTAAAGAATTATACAAGGCCTTATTTCCGGGAATATCACGATTGTTCGCAGGCGTACAGATAATATCGGATACGGTTGGATGAATACACTTATTGCAGGGATCATATTGGCCAGCAGAAAGGGAATTCAGAAGTATTTCCATAAAGATAGTGCAGGCAGTCGGGATATCTGTTATCCATGAGATATCTTTTTTTCACTCCTATTCCTTACTTCCGGAGGAAGAGAGACAGGGCTTTTGGTTCGGCGACCCCGGCAGCATAAGCGGCCCCTGCATTCCACACAGACGGAAGAGTGGAGACAATACGATTTCGGCCGATTAATACATTGTTGATATGATCAGCGGGCAGGTAAATTTTGTTAAGCAAATTTGATATTTGGGCTTGACAATCAATAATGAGTTGACTACGTTTCATTTCAAATGGCTGAGAATGCAATATATCGAAGTTTTGTGGCGGAAGCGGTGGGTCGGACCACTCCGTCTGTCACGGGAAAGGATGTTGATAGCTTGAACTTGATTGGAATGTTCTTGACCCAATTGATTGCATTCTTCGCTCTCACTATTCCTGCAGCGCATCTTCTTGATATTCCGGTAGGGCTAGGAATTAGCAACAGTCTAATTCTAGGTCTACTAATTATCATTGTAGGAATTATCTCTGGGCTACGCATTCAGAGTTAAAAAGTCCAGAGGTCAATTCCTGCAACTCGAGAGGGGTTCCCTCTCAGATCCCCGGTAAAATGAATACTAGGTAGAATTGACCTCTGGGAAAGGTGTGGTATGTATTTTTATCTGGAGGTTATGAAATAATGTATCGGCTACTGCAAACAACACAAAATAGCAATATTCAATCGATAGATTCAGCGAACACGGTGGAAGAAGACGCGCATCCCAATTTCTCATTTTATCATATTGTCTATCCGGTGGCCGAGGTGCTACCCGGTGAGAGATTAGCAATTACATATACTCACAGAAGGGAGAGAAGGGTAAATATCTCATCAACAGGAGCGTATAGAGGAGGAATATAATGAATCAGGACATCGCAACAATAAACGGTAAAGTCAATGGGGACGCTCCGGAATTTCCCACGCTGGAGGAACGGCGCGAAGAGATGCGGGGCAAGGAGATGACCGGCGCAGAGATTTTTGTGGAAACGCTCATCGATCTGGAGGTGGATGCGGTCTTTGGGTATCCCGGGGGAGCAGTTCTGAACATTTATGATATGTTATTCGGGAACTCCAGATTGAACCATATTCTTATCCGGCATGAACAGGGAGGCACCCATGCGGCAGACGGATATGCCCGTGCGACGGGCAAGCCCGGGGTGGTCCTGGTGACTTCCGGGCCGGGTGCGACCAATACGGTGACGGGGATTGCAACCGCGAATATGGATTCCATTCCTCTGGTGGTATTCACCGGCCAGGTGCCTTCCGGGATGATTGGAAACGACGCATTTCAGGAGGCGGATATCATCGGGATTACCCGTCCCATAACCAAGCACAGCTATCTGGTCAAAGATGTGAACCAGCTGGAGCGGGTGATTCGGGAGGCGTTTCATATTGCAGCTACCGGCAAGCCCGGACCGGTGCTGGTGGACTTGCCTAAGGACATGGTTAAAACGACCGGTACCTATACCGGAAATCGTGAAGTGCGGTTGCCAGGGTATAAACCCGTAACCCGGGGGCATAGCAGCCAGGTTGCCCGGGCTGCGGAATTCCTGAGCAATGCGAAACGCCCGTTAATTTATGCCGGGGGTGGCATTCAGCTGGGTGACGCTGCCGAGGAGTTGACAGAGCTGGTGGAAAAAACGAATATTCCGATTACAACGACTTTGATGGGGTTGGGCGGATTTCCGGAAAGTAAACCTCAGGCATTGAAAATGCTGGGTATGCACGGCACCTGGTATGCAAATATGGCGATTACCGAATGCGATGTGCTGCTGGCAGTAGGAGCCCGTTTCGACGATCGGGTGACCGGGAAGCTGGAAGGGTTTTCTCCCAAGTCGAAAAAGATACATATTGACATCGATCCGTCTTCCATTTCCAAAAATGTGGAGGTGGATGTGCCCATCGTCGGGAATGTAAAGCAGGTGTTGCCGGAGTTAACGAAACGCGTACGCCAGCCGGAAATTGACGAGTGGTGGGACATGATCAATCGCTGGAAGGAAGAGCATCCCCTGAAAGTCCCGTATTCGGATGACTATATTACCCCCCAGTATCTGATCGAGAAGATCTCTGACATCACCGAAGGAAAAGCCATTATGGTCGCAGATGTCGGCCAGCATCAGATGTGGCTGGCGCAGCACTATGACTTTAATTATCCGCGTTCCATGCTCTCTTCCGGCGGGCTCGGAACCATGGGGTACGGATTTCCCGCTGCCCTTGGTGCTGCTATCGGGAACCCGGAGCGGACTGTGTTTGCGGTGGTAGGGGATGGCGGATTTCAGATGACGGCCTTTGAACTGGCTACGGCGGTTCAATACAAGGTACCGGTGAAGATCGCAATAATGAATAACGGGTATCTGGGAATGGTTCGGCAATGGCAGCAGCTGTTCTTCGAGAAACGGTATTCCCACTCGCAGCTGAAACAGGCGAATCCGGACTTTGTGAAGCTGGCTGAAAGTTACGGCGCAACAGGCTTTCGGGCCACCACGCCGCATGAATTGGAACCGATGCTGGAGAAGGCGATGGAGATTGACAACCGACCGGTGGTTATGGATATCATCATCCCGGAAGAAGAAAATTGTTTTCCGATGGTCCCGGCGGGAGCAGCTTTAAACGAAATGATCGAAGGAGAGTAAGAAGGTAATGGAAACCCAGGTACACAGAATGGGCGTGAAACGAAATACCAGAAAGCATACAATCTCGGTACTCGTCAATCATAGTTTTAACGCGCTATCCCGCATTGTCGGGCTGTTCAGCGGCCGCGGATTCGATATTGATAGCATCAGTTTCGGCGCCGGACAGGAACCCGGGCTGGCACGGGTGACTATCACCACCCACGGGGATGAACAAATCATCGAGCAGATCGCCAAGCAGCTGCATAAAATGGTGGATGTACTGAAGGTGCACGATCTCACCTATGAAGCATTCGTGGAACGCGAACTGGCGTTAATCAAGGTGAATGCCACCAAGTCAACCCGTGCAGAGATTATGCAGCTGGTCAACGTATTCCGGGCCAAGATCATCGATATCAGCAAAGAGTCGGTCACGGTGGAGGTCACCGGCAGTGAAGACAAAATTACGGCGGCGATGGGCATGCTTCGACAGTTCGGCATTATTGAAATCGCCAGAACCGGCAGTGTGGCGTTGAAACGCGAATGGCAGGGAGAAGCTTGAGAAGTAGCGACGTGAGTCGCAAGCAGTCACAAACAACAAACGTAACGAACCGGAGATAGTAAGCTATGGAAGTGTATTATGAGGCAGATGCGGATTTAGGTGTCTTGGCAGACAAGACCGTGGCTGTACTTGGATACGGAAGTCAGGGCCATGCGCACGCGTTGAATCTCAAGGAGAGCGGTGTGGATGTGGTGGTGGGTTTGCGGGAAGGCAGCAGTTCCTGGTCAGAGGCCGAAGAGGCGGGATTGAAAGTGGCGACCACCGCAGAGGCTTCCGGGCAGGGTGACATTATTATGGTACTGATTCCGGATCAAAATCAGGTGGAGGCTTACCAACGGGATATTCGGCCGAATTTGGAAAGTGGTAACGCCCTGGCATTCGCGCACGGATTCAATATTCACTTTTATCAGATACAGCCCCCGGAAGACGTCGATGTATTTATGATTGCGCCGAAGGGGCCGGGGCATCTGGTTCGACGGGTCTACACCGAAGGTGGAGGTGTACCTTGTTTGATGGCTGTGTATCAGGATCATTCAGGTAAAACGACTGATATTGCCCTGGCGTATGCGAGAGGTATCGGCGGCACCCGGGCCGGAGTGATTGAAACGACATTCAAAGAAGAAACCGAAACCGACCTGTTCGGTGAGCAGGCCGTGCTGTGTGGTGGGGTATCCGAATTGGTCAAAGCAGGATTTGAAACATTGGTGACAGCCGGCTACCAGCCGGAAATCGCCTATTTTGAGTGTCTGCATGAATTAAAACTCATTGTTGACCTGTTTTATGAGGGCGGCATTCTGGGGATGTATTATTCGGTCAGCGATACGGCAGAATACGGCGGAATGAGCCGGGGGCCCAGGATTATTGACGAGGAGACCAAACAGCGGATGCAAGGGTTGTTGGATGATATCCAAAGCGGGGAATTTGCTCGCGACTGGATCCTGGAAAACAAAGCGGGACGTCCCAAACTGGAAGCCCTTCGTACCCAGCATGCGGCTCTGCAGGTCGAACAGGTGGGCAAGCAATTACGTGATATGATGGAATGGATAAACAAGTAAAGGAAGATACAGCTATGGGTCTACAAACGATCGAAATTTTCGATACCACTCTCCGAGACGGCACGCAGGGGGAGAAAGTCGCTTTTTCAGCAGACGATAAGGTGCACATCGCTGAGCGGTTGGATGAATTCGGGATTGATTATATCGAAGGAGGCTGGCCGGGCTCGAATCCCAAGGATATGGAATTTTTCGAGAAGGTGAAGGGGAAAGAATTTCAACATGCCAGGATTGTCGCTTTTGGGAGCACACAGCGAGTCGGGCATCCGGCGGAAGAAGATAAGAACCTCAATCTGCTGATCGATGCGGAAACACCGGTCACCTGCATCTTTGGAAAATCCTGGATTCTGCATGTGGAACGCGCGCTGCGCATCACCCCGGAAGAGAATCTCGAGATCATCCGGAATTCGGTGAAGTTCCTGAAGGATCATAACAAAGAGGTTATCTATGACGCCGAACACTTTTTCGATGGCTACAAAGATAACCCCGAATATGCGCTGCAAACCCTGAAGGAAGCGGAACAAGCCGGAACTGACACTCTGGTGTTGTGTGACACCAATGGCGGCTCTTTGCCCTCTGAAATCTCCCGGATTGCAGAGGAAGTCCAAGAGCACGTGGGTGCCAAATTAGGAATTCACGCCCATAACGATTCGGAACTGGCTGTGGCAAACACACTGGCAGCCGTTGAAGCCGGATGTATACACGTACAGGGCACAATTAACGGGTACGGTGAACGGACGGGCAATGCCAATTTGTGTTCGATTATTCCGAACTTGCAGCTGAAATCTGATTATCAATGTGTTTCCGAAGAGCAGCTGCTGCGGTTGACCAGCCTCTCCCATTTTGTCAGCGAAATGGCAAATCTGATTCATCCGAATACTTTGCCGTTTGTGGGCAAGAGCTCGTTTGCACATAAGGGAGGTATTCACGTCAATGCGGTGATGAAAGAAGCGAGCACCTACGAACATATTGATCCCGAGCTGGTCGGAAATCAGCGCCGGGTGCTGGTCTCGGATCTCTCCGGAAAAAGTAATGTGATGTACAAGGCGGAAGAGCTCGGTCTGGATCTGGATACGAGCAGGGATAACGTACCGGAGATCGTACAGCACTTAAAAGACATGGAGAACAATGGCTATCAATTTGAGGCGGCGGAGGCGTCCTTTGAATTGCTGGTGAAACGCCTGACTGAGGAGTGGGAAGACTACTTCGGGTTAGAGGGCTTCCGGGTCATGATTGAGAAAAACGAATCCGAGGAGCCCCGCTCGGAAGCTTCCATCCGCTTAAAGGTGAATGGTGTGAAGGAGCATGCCGCTGCAGAAGGGAATGGTCCGGTGCACGCACTGGATAAAGCGCTGAGAAAAGCCATTCATAGCTTTTACCCGGAAATCAGCGAGATGCACCTGACTGATTACAAGGTGCGCGTATTGAACGCCGGAGCGGCGACCGGTGCCAAGGTGCGGGTGTTGATCGAATCCAGCAGCAATGGCGAAACGTGGGGGACGGTTGGGGTGTCCGAAAATATTATCGAAGCCAGCTGGCAGGCACTGATCGACAGCTTCTCCTACTTTCTGGCGAAAAATGTGGGGACAGAGAAAGCGAAAGGATACAACCATGAAAAATCGAAGCAGCCGCTTGAACAAGTATCATAATCAGGGAGAGAATGTCTTTTACGGACAGGATGAAAACCGATACAGGGTAATACAGATCATTGTACACAATTGATATAAAGACAGGGAGATAAAATCATGGAAAACCGAGTACTGATTTTCGACACCACGTTAAGAGATGGTGAGCAATCGCCGGGCTACAGTATGAATCTGGAGGAAAAGCTGGAGATTGCGAAGCAGCTGGAGCGGATGCGTGTTGACGTGATTGAAGCCGGTTTTCCTATTTCGTCCGAGGGAGACTATCTGGCGGTCCGCGAGGTGTCCAGGCAGGTGAAGCACAGCAGCGTGGCCGGTTTGTGCCGTACCAAGCGGCAGGATATTGATCGTGCCTGGGAGGCTTTGCAATATGCGGAAGCGCCGCGCATTCATACCTTTATTGCTACCTCGGATATTCACCTGAAGTATAAATTGAATAAAACCCGCACGCAAGTGAAGGAAGCGGCGGTGGAATCTGTACGCTATGCCAGTAATCTGTGCGAACAGGTTGAGTTTTCCCCGGAAGATGCGACACGAACGGAACGGGAATTTTTATATGAAGTGGTGCAGGCTGTCATCGAGGCCGGGGCCACAGTAATTAATATTCCGGATACGGTGGGCTATGCGGTCCCCTGGGAATTTGCAGAGTTAATTCGGGGACTCCGGACCAACGTTCCCAATATGGATGAAGCCGTCCTGAGTGTCCACTGCCATAACGACCTGGGGGTGGCAGTAGCAAACTCCCTGATGGCGGTACAGAATGGCGCGCAGCAGATTGAATGTACCGTCAACGGCATCGGTGAGCGGGCCGGGAACGCATCTCTGGAAGAAATAGTCATGGCAATCAATACCCGGCAAACCGAGTTTGATATCGAGACCCGGGTGGTAACCGAGGAGATCTATCCGGCCAGTCAGCTGCTGGCGCGGATTACCGGCAACGGTGTCCAGCCGAACAAGGCCATTGTCGGTGCGAATGCGTTTGCCCATGAGGCCGGGATTCACCAGCATGGGGTGCTGAAGAATCCCATGACCTACGAAATTATGACACCGAAATCCATCGGCATTGAGAAAAACAGAATCGTGCTGGGAAAGCATTCGGGCCGTTATGCGTTAAAAGTACGCCTGGAAGAACTGGGCATCAAACCTTCCACAGAGGAGCTGAACGAGATATACGAGGAATTTATCCGGGTGGCTGACGAAAAAAAAGTTGTCGATAACAACGATCTGCTGGCCCTGGTAGCAACCGGGGAAGCGGAAGGGAACGGGAAAAATGGCAGCCGGGAACCATCGTCGGAGGTTTCCGAGGAAGAGGTCAATTCCTATCAATAAAGTGAAGGAAGCAGATAGTTTCAGAGGAGAGCAGACGGAACGTATATGACTGCCAGGAAAATCATTGTCTTGCCAGGAGATGGAATCGGAGCAGAAGTGACCCAGGCGGCTATGTCGGTATTAGAAGCCACCGGCCGGCAGTTTGATTTGACAATGCAGCGGGAGGAATACCTGGTTGGAGGCGCAAGTATTGATGAGTACGGTGTCCCGATACTGGACGAGGTGCTGGACGCCTGCAAGAAAGCGGATGCGGTTTTTCTCGGTGCAGTCGGCGGGCCGCAATGGGATGAGGTGCCCGGGGAGAAGCGCCCGGAAGCGGCGTTATTGCGGCTCAGAAAAGAATTGGGATTATTCACCAATTTTCGTCCGATAAGGGCGTATGCTCCACTGTTAAACGAATCCACCTTAAAATCCAACATTGTGGAGAACATCAATATTCTGGTGGTCAGAGAATTAACCGGGGGTATTTATTTCGGGCAGCCCCGATTCACCGAGCAGGTGGACGGGGAAGAGCGTGCGGTCGATACCATGGAATACCGAACCTCCGAAATCGAGCGCATTACCAGAGTGGCATTCGACGCAGCTGCCCGCCGACGGAAAAAGGTCACCTCCGTGGATAAGGCAAATATTCTGGCGACGTCACGTCTCTGGCGAAAAACCGTTTCTGCTCTGGCGGCAGAGCGCTCTGACCTGGAGGTGGAGCATATGCTGGTGGATAATTGTGCCATGCAACTGGTTCGGTATCCCAGGCAGTTCGATGTGATATTGACTTCCAACATGTTCGGCGACATCCTGAGTGATGAGGCCGCCATGCTGACAGGATCACTGGGATTGTTACCTTCTGCCAGTTTGGGAGATGGAACCGCTATGTATGAACCGGTGCACGGCTCCGCGCCGGATATCGCGGGGCAGGATATGGCGAATCCGCTGGCTGCCATTGCCTCGGTGGCATTAATGTTCCGATACTCCTTCAACCTGGAGCAGGCTGCCAGATCTATTGAACAGGCTATCGAGGACGTGCTTCGTGCGGGAGTGCGCACAAAAGACCTCCATGCCAATGGAAAAATGCTTGTCGGAACCGCTGAAATGGGCGAGAAAATTGTCGACAGACTTCAAATATCAACTGTGAATAAGGATTGAGGAGAGTTTTCAATGTCTGAGCCGTATCAAGAAACCATGATGCGAGGAAATGGTGCCTTAGCATCAGATGTGAAAATAACGAGGAGTAATACAACCCGATTGGAGCATACTGACCTGGTCAATCCGGGATTTGGTGTAGAATTTGCCGATCATATGTTATCTATGGTCTATGAAAACGGTGAATGGAAAGCACCGGAAATTATGCCGTTTGATACCATTGAAGTCTCTCCCGCCATGCTTACCCTCCATTACGGCCAGGCGATTTTCGAGGGAATGAAGGCCTTTCAGAACGTGGATGGTTCTATTAACATTTTTCGACCGGATACGCACCATCAGCGCTTCGTGCAATCCTGCCGGAGAATTTGTATCCCGGAAATCGGGTTTGGAGAATTTATGCAGGGAATTATGACACTGATCGATGTGGATCGGGAGTGGATCCCGGGAACCCGGGGTAATGCCTTGTACGTTCGGCCGTTTGTTTTTGCCACGGATGAAATGTTATCTGTCAAAGTGTCGAAAACCTATCGATTTCTAACCATCACCTCCCCGGTCGGTGCATACTATAAGGAAGGCTTTAATCCAGTCAGTCTGGTTACTTCCGATGAATATGTCCGCGCGGTCCGGGGCGGGGTGGGCAACATTAAGGCACCCGGAAATTACGCGGCCAGTTTGCTTCCGGCAAAGAAAGCGGAAGACCAGGGATACACGCAGGTTCTCTGGCTGGATGCCTTTGAGAAAAAGTATATCGAAGAAGTCGGCACCATGAATATCATGTTTCTGATTGATGACGTCCTGATCACTCCCCCGCTGGAAGGAGCCATCCTGCCGGGTGTCACCCGGGATTCGGTGTTGAAGATCGCGCAAGATTGGGGGAGGACGGTGGAAGAACGACGGATTTCCATCGATGAAGTGTTCGAATCTGCCAGAGATGGTTCCCTGCAGGAAGTGTTCGGGACAGGAACGGCCGCAGTGATCTCTCCGGTCGGCAGCATCCACCATCGAGATGAAACCATTTCCGTTAACGGGGAGGGAATCGGTCCCCTGGCTGAAAGCTTATTCAATGAGATCACCGGCATCCAGTACGGCGAAAAAGAGGATCGGTTTGGCTGGATCTATAAGCTCTCCTGAAATTATTCGGGAGGTGAGTGGAAAGCCGGGAAGGGAGGAAAGTTTCATGCACGGGTACTGCCGCAAGCACATCGGGAATGAAATGTGACTCAAGGGGCATCTGTGGGTGTGGAGTGTCACGGTTGAACAGGATTACTCTTCCCGCTGTCTATGGTCTTTTCATACCTCGGGGATGATGTTGAGAGGAGAAGGGAATCGTTAAATGTGAATAAAGGATAAGTATGGGAGAGAAAAAGGTAATCCTCGCGTACAGCGGGGGGTTGGATACGTCTGTTCTTTTGAAATGGCTCATTAACCAGGGATTCGAAGTTGTCTGTTTCGTCGGGAATGTCGGCCAGCAGGAAGATTTTGATGCAGTCCGGGAGAAAGCGCTCGGGACCGGGGCTTCGAAGGTGTATGTGGAAGATTTGCGCCGTGAGTTTGTGACCGATTATATCTTTCCGGCTCTGCGGGGAAATGCGCTATATGAAGGGCGCTACCTGTTAGGGACCTCTCTGGCGAGACCGCTCCTGGCGCAGAAACAAATTGAAGTGGCCGAAAAAGAACGGGCGGAGTATGTCGCCCATGGTGCGACCGGGAAAGGGAACGATCAGGTGCGGTTCGAGCTCACCTACTATGCGCTGGCACCGAATGTCAAAGTGATTGCTCCCTGGAAAGATCCGCAGTTTCTGCAGGAATTCTCCGGCCGGAGCGATTTGATTGACTATGCGGAGCAATATAATATTCCGGTTTCGGCGACCGCCGGGAAACCGTACAGTGAAGACGACAATCTGATGCACATCAGCCACGAAGCCGGTGAGCTGGAGGATCCTCTATTCGCCCCGCCGGAATCGGTTTTCAGCAAAACGGTTTCGCCGAAAGAGGCACCGGACCAGGAAACAGTACTAGAAATTCATTTCAAAAACGGGGATCCCATGCGGGTGATCAATACATCCGACGGGACGGAGAAAACGGATCCGCTGGAGTTATTCATGTATCTGAATCAGCTGGCCCATGCGAACGGCATCGGCAGGGTGGATATGGTGGAAAACCGGTACATCGGTATCAAGTCCAGGGGCATTTATGAAACACCGGGCGCCACCGTCCTCTGGGCAGCACATCGGGATCTGGAAGGGATCGCTATGGACAAAGAGGTGATGCATCTGCGTGACATGCTGATTCCGAAATTCTCCGAACTCATCTACAACGGCTTCTGGTTCTCTCCGGAGATGGATTTTATCATGGCGGCGTTTAACAAGAGTCAGGAGGCCATCGACGGGAAGGTGGTGGTGGAGCTCTATAAGGGAAACGTGAACATCCTCGGCCGGGAATCTCCCACCTCACTGTACGATCAGAAAATGTCCAGTATGGAGGTGGAGGGTGGATTTGATGCCACGGATTCCACCGGGTTTATTAATATCAATGCTATCCGTTTAAAAGCTCATAACATCGTTTTACATGACGGCAGACCGTATGACTGGCGCAAAAAAGCAGATAAAGCGGAAGAGGAATCGGAATAGTTCATGAAACTCTGGAGTCCGAAAGGCGACGTCAACAGCAAGATTGAGGAGTATACCGTCGGCAACGATTATCTGCTGGACCTGGCGCTGGTGAAGTATGACTGCCAGGCCTCGATTGCCCATGCAGAGATGCTGGGGGAGATTGGGATTTTGCACGAAGAGGAGGTTCGGCAGCTGGTTGAAGAGCTCCGGCACATCATCGCACTTGCCGAACAGGGCCAGTTTGAAATTTCGCCCGAGCAGGAGGACTGCCACACCGCCATTGAAAATCATCTTACGGATCAGTTAGGAGAGCTGGGGAAAAAGATTCACACTGCCCGATCCAGGAATGACCAGGTTGTTACGGCTCTCCGGCTATACTACAGAGAGCACCTGGAGATACTCACCAGGTTGATTCACGAATTCCTGTCCGCTCTGGAAGCATTTCGCAAGCAGTTCGGGCATGTGGAAATGCCGGGCTACACGCATACCAGGAAAGCCATGCCGTCAAGCATTCATCTCTGGGCCGGTGCATTCCGGGAGTCGATGCGCGAGAATCTCCGCACCATTGAGCAGGTGCAGCAGATGCTGGATCAATCTCCACTGGGAACTGGCGCGGGTTATGGGGTTCCACTGGAAGTTGATCGCCAATCGACCGCAGAAAAACTGGGATTTTCACGCATCCAGGATAATCCTGTTTATGTGCAGAACAGCAGAGGGAAATTCGAGGGATTGATTTTAAACGTCTGTGACCAGGTAATGTACGATCTGAATAGAATGAGTGCTGATTTGATTCTGTTCAGTCTGCCGGACTTAGGCATTTTCGAGCTGCCGGAGGAAATTTGTACGGGCAGTTCCATTATGCCCCAGAAGCAGAACCCGGATGTGCTGGAATTGGTCCGCGCGAAATATCACGAACTGCTGGGGCTGGAATTTCAGGTGAAATCTCTGTCCGCGAATCTTATTTCCGGATACCATCGTGATGTACAGCTTACCAAGGAGCCGACCATGCGGGGGATCACCACCACTCTGGACAGCACAGAGGTGATGACGCTGGTGGTGAAGAAACTGCGTGTGAATGAGGAGCGGGCGCGCCAGGCCATGACGGAAGAACTGTATGCCACTCAGCGGGTATATGAATTGGTCAAACAGGGCATCCCATTCCGGGAGGCATATAAAAAAATATCGAAGGAATACTGAATCTCAACACAAGTGAGTCGTACAAAATATGAGTGACACAGAGTTTTCAAGTACAATTACGATTCTAGGAGGCGGGAATCTGGGACAGGCGATTGCCCGGGGGCTGGTTAATTCCGGGGCGTATACGCCGGATCAAATTATCGTCACCAGACGGAATACCCGATTTATCCAGTCGCTGGCGGATGAGGGTTACCGGGTGCAGTCGGATAATAAGGATGCCGTCAGATCGGCCCGCACGGTCGTTGTCTCCGTGCAGCCTCAACAGCTGGTGAATCTGCTGCAGGACATCCGCGACGAACTGGATCCGGAGCGTCACATCATTATGTCTACTGTGACTGCGGTCAGTGTAGACGAATATCTGAAGCAGCTGGAGAAGGAAGTGCCGGTCGTAAGGACTATGCCCAATACAGCGATTTCGATTGGCGAGTCGATGACCACCATTGCCTCCCATGAGCGGTTTAACGACGCTATTGATCATGCGGCAGAGATCTTCAATCTGCTTGGCACCACTGTTGTGATCAGTGAGAATCATATGACTCCGGCGACGGCATTGTGTGCCTGCGGGGTTGCCTTCTTTCTCCGGGCCATCCGTGCCGCGTCTCAGGGCGGTATAGAAATCGGCTTCCATGCAGAAGAAGCGCTGCAGATGGCCGCTCAGACCGCCAAAGGCGCCGCCTCGCTCTTATTGAAATCCGGGAGTCATCCGGAGGGCGAGATTGATAAAGTAACCACTCCCCGTGGCTGTACCATCGGGGGGTTGAATCGCATGGAACACGAAGGCTTCAGCTCCGCGATGATTAAGGGAATTATCACATCGGCAGAACTCGCTGATGAATTATATAATACTAATGAAACATCAGGGTAGTTCTTTTTATTCCGCTTATTGTAGTGGACTGGCAGCAAGCAGACCTGCTGTTTAAGAACGCCCTTCTATCACGGAAATTCTTATCAGGAATCTTTATAAATTGGTAACAGGAGGACAGAATTATGCAAGAGTGGCGATCCAGAAATGATGCGCTGGGAACGGTAAACCGGGGAGATGCGGCCGAGTCCGGGTTATGTACCTCATGCCGGGCGGACTGCAAGGGGAAGTGCGAGACGTGGATGGCATCCATCCTTGGACGGAAGATGTTATATCCCAGGGATTTCGGCAATATTACCGCAGGCAGCGCCAACACCTCCCCGACCGGAGTGGGGTATCATAGTCTACGTGTCCAGGGATATGTGCACGGCGCGGCTGATCTTCCGTCCGGATTAAGCTCAAGTGCGGATGATTGTATTTTTCCGAACGTCAACCTGGAGACCGAATTCGGCCGGCAGGTCAAGACCAAAACCAGGATTCCGATCATGACCGGAGCGCTGGGCTCCACAGAAATCGCTCGCAAGTACTGGGATGCGTTTGCCATCGGATCGGCCCTGGTGGGATTCCCGATTGTGATCGGAGAGAACGTCGTAGGCGTGGATCAGGAAGCAGAGCTGGTAAACGGATCTGTGGTAAAGGCACCGGAGCTGGATCGCCGGATAAATAAATATTTTCGATATATGCATGACGGATACGGAGGCATATTCGTCCAGCTGAATGTCGAAGATACCCGAAATGGTGTGGCGGAATACGTGGCTGACCATTACGGAGATCAGGTTATTATTGAGTTGAAATGGGGGCAGGGAGCCAAAGATATTGGTGGAGAAATCCAGGTGCAGGGTCTGGAGTATGCCAAATTTCTGGCCGACAGGGGATACGTGGTCGATCCGGATCCCAATCTGGAGAGGAATCAGAAGGCGTTTCACTCCAGAGCGATCCGCAGTTTCGCCCGTCACAGCCGGCTGGGTGCCACCGATGCGCCGACGCCGGACAATCTGAAGGAGCATTTCCTGGAACGGATTGACTATCTTCGGAGCCTGGGCTTCAAGCGAATTTCCCTGAAAACAGGAGCCTACGACATGCGCGGCCTGGCAATGGCTTTACGATTTGCCGCCGAAGCCGAATTAGATCTGGTGACCATTGACGGCGCCGGCGGGGGCACCGGCATGAGCCCCTGGAATATGATGGAACACTGGGGAATTCCGTCGCTCCATCTCCACACCAAAGCAGTCGAATATGCGGATACCTTAAAGCAGTACGGTATGGCGGTCCCGCACCTCTCGTTTGCCGGTGGTTTCGCACGCGAAGACCATATTTTCAAAGCACTGGCATTGGGGTCTCCGTATACCCGGCTGGTGTGCATGGGAAGAGCTCCGATGATTCCGGGGTTCGTGGGTGCAAATATCGAAGGCGTCTTTCATCCCGAACGCCAGGAAGAATTAAATGGCAACTGGGATAAACTGCCCAGTACGGTCAATAAATACGGCGAAACGCCGGAACGGATATTCGCCGGATGGTATGATATGGAGGAACTGCTCGGCCCGGAAGAAATGAAGCATATTCCGTTGGGTGCGGTGGCCTTGTGGAATTATGCCGATAAACTGAGTGCCGGATTGCAGCAGTTCCTGGCCGGCGTTCGAAAATTCGACGTCACTGCGCTGAATCGAGACGACTTAATGTCCGGGAATCTGGAAACAGAGAAGGTGACCGGCATCCCGCATATGACCAAAGCGTATGATGACCAGGCACGAGAAATCCTGACGGAAGAACTACAGCCCGCCGCTGTGGACGAAGCAGTGACCGGCAATGGACGGAACGGCCAGTAAGCGGAACCGGTTTCCTTGTGTTAACCCGGGTCCTGAATCGATAACCACAACCACAAGGAAATACGACGTATCAACGATCTGTTACGCAGCCCTGAGAAGCGGAGGAAACGATTTTGCTGTATTTGTATAATGAACCTGATTGTACCTTTGGATCCGGTGGCGACCACTGCTGCCGTCGGTGGTCAAGTTCTTCTTCCGGCACTTCAAGGGTGATGGTGTGCTCCACTGCATTTATGGTAATGGTGTCTCCGTCTTGCACCAGGGCGATTGTTCCGCCGGCCATGGCTTCCGGAGTCACATGACCGATAACGAATCCGTGGCTCCCGCCGGAGAAACGACCGTCCGTAATTAATGCCACGGTCTTCCCCAGTCCGGCCCCCATAATCGCCGAGGTGATTGACAGCATCTCGCGCATACCCGGTCCGCCTTGTGGTCCTTCGTATCGAATGACCACCACATTCCCTTCGGTCACTGTCCCGGCCTCAATGGCCCGGAGCGCTTCCTCTTCGGAATCGAACACTCTGGCGGTTCCGGAGAATTGCTCGCCTTCTTTGCCCGTGATTTTGGCCACCGCTCCCTCTTCGGCAAGATTCCCGTATAAAATCTGAATATGGCCGGTTTGTTTGATCGGGTTGGAGAAATCGAAAATCACCTGCTGCCCTTCCGAAAGATCCGGCACATCCGTGAGGTTCTCTTCCAGGGTTTTTCCGCTGACCGTCAGACAGTCCCCGTGGAGTAATCCCCGCTCCAGCAGTACTTTCTGCACTGCGGGCACACCACCGGCGTTATACAGGTCTTCCATCACATACTGGCCGCTGGGTTTGAGGTCGCCTACATAGGGAGTGCGGTCACCGATTTCCTGGAAGTCATCCAGACTCAGGGGCACATTCGCCGACCTGGCCATTGCCAGCAAATGCAGCACCGCATTGGTGGACCCGCCCAGGGCCATCACGATAGTGATCGCATTCTCGAAGGCTTTCCGGGTCATGATATCCAGAGGTTTAATATCCTGTTCCAGCAGATGGAGAATAGCCTCACCCGCTTCCCGGCATTCTCTGATTTTGTCTTCATGTGTTGCCGGGACGGATGAACTGAAGGGGAGACTCATACCCATGGTTTCGATGGCGGAAGCCATGGTATTGGCCGTATACATGCCGCCACAGGCCCCTGCACCGGGACAGGCGTGCCGCAGCACCTCGTGCAATTCTTCTTTGGAAATCCGATCTCTCAGATATTCTCCGTAGGATTCGAAGGCCGAGACGATATCGAGTTTTCGATCCCCAATCCAGCCCGGCCGGATAGTCCCGCCATAAATCATGATACTGGGTCGATTCAGCCGAGCCATAGCCATGATGCAGCCCGGCATGTTCTTATCGCAGCCGGGAATGGAAATATTGGCATCGTACCACTGCGCCCGCATCACAGTTTCAATGGAATCCGCAATAATATCTCTGGACGGCAGTGAGTATTTCATCCCTTCCGTGCCCATGGCGATGCCATCGCTGACTCCGATGGTATGAAAGGTGAGTCCGACCAGGCCGGCCTTGTTCACGCCGTCCTTCACCTCCCAAGCCAGATCGTTCAAATGCATGTTACAGGGATTGCCGTCCCACCCCATACTGGTGATCCCTACCTGTGCTTTCTGCATGTCTTCATCAGTGAGACCCACTCCGTATAGCATCGCCTGAGAGCCCACCTGAGATTCCACTTCGGTCAATCGTGAACTGTATTTATTCAATTTGTCAGCCATAAAATACTCCAATGATGTTATGTGTCTCGAAATACGAGGAAAAAAGTATGGAATTATGATATCGTATTCAACGGAAGATACGGTCTGTAATTGAAAAAACCATTTCATACAACGGGTTAGCGCTGGAATTCTCTGTTTCGAATTTACGGTAACTGTATAAAAAAATTGATACTTCACCGTGTCGAACGTAAATTTTTTATACCCAAATTGAGCGATTTATTTCCATACATCGCTCAATCGACAAAGAAAATG
>CAYPST010000091.1:0-17177 GCA_964413425.1 uncultured bacterium | reverse complement strand
GAAGACCATTCATCCACGCTTTGACAAACGTGGTCTTCTGGATGGCGGGATAAATCCGATTAATTAAATCCCGAAGGAAAATTTAGTGAATTGTATTGATTTTGCTGGGTTGCGCGGCTATGTTGTTAACGAAGACGGCGGCATTTTTCTCACTGAGAGTATAGAAGGGAATGCAGCGGAACATCCATGCTTATAAAAGCAATTCAATTGCTCATAGAATTTAACGGGGCAGTCTATCTCAATATTGCTAATGCATTGGAAGTTGCCGGCTACATTATAATACTTGCTCTATTGTCAGGTTTGCCCATCGGAATCCTCACTGGTCTGCATCATTTCCGGTTCCGGCGATTGATTTTATATCTCCTGCATATCTGGATGTTTCTGCCCGCAACAGGGCTGGGGGTATTCATTTATTATTTGCACTCCGGTCAATTCATTTCACCGCTCGGATTTATTTTCTGGGGAACTGTGCTGACCATCCCGATTATTGCCGGATTAACCGCAGATCTGTTCGTCTCCGATACCCGAACTGCTGTTGATGATGCTCTCGCGCTTGGTGCGACCCGGCGGCAGATATATGCAACGATGACGAAACAAAAACGCGAGCAGATATATGGAGTTGTGACCGCGGGTATTGCCCGGGTCTTTACTGAAATTGGCGGATTTTACCTCATCATCAGTTTCGTGTTCAGGCAAGGATTTCCCTCTACACCTGTTTTTGAGCTTGCAGATGCCCCGGAACACCTGGCTGTGGCCCTGGGGCTCTTCCTGTTCGGAGTACTTGTCTACAGCGGGCTGCATATCGCACAATTCAAGAAGGATACCTAGCCATGCAGAATCTAATAGAAATCAATAATATTCATCATCAGGTTCACGCTTCCTTTTCGATACATATTGACCAGTTGTTCTTTCAGGACGGACCAATTTATGCCATCGCCGGGGATAACCGGGCTGGGAAGTCTGCGTTATTGCGTCTCCTGGCTCTCATTGATCCGGTGGACGTGGGGACGATCACCCTGTTTAGCACGGAGGCGCATTCCTCTAAACAACGGATTGCGCTCAGAAGGCGAATAGGATTCCTTAGCCAGCATCCCACGCTCTTTCGGGGCACAGTCGCTGAGAATATCGGATTAGGCCTTCGCTACAGAGGCATAAATACTGAGGAGTGTGAGATCCGCATCCGGCGATTGCTGGAAGAATTCACCATGGAAAAATACGCCGACACCCCGGTGAACCAGCTGTCTGCGGGACAGTACCAGCTGACCGCATTGTTGCGTTCCCTGGCGCCGTATCCGGAGATCTTGCTTCTGGACGAGCCGACCCGGCATCTTGATCAAGACACCTATAATACAGTAGTGGATTATATTAAGATGCTGAATGAGAAGCGGGCAGTGATGATGATTATAGGGACGAAGTCCAGAGATGTGATTCAGCGATTGGCGAATATCACTATCAATATGCGGAACGGTAAGGTGGTCCGGATTTTAACCGGAGAACATCAGAAAAACGTAGGGAACGGGAAAGGACTTCGTGTCTCGTGAACCCTGATCGGAACCACCCATGGGATCTCACACCGGCAGAAGCAATCCACCTGCAGGAGCACATTGGTGAGGCGATCGTTCTCTCTCCCACACCAGCCCCGGCAGAGGTGATAGGCGGAGCGGATGTTTCCTATGTTCGTCGCTGGAACCGGGCATTTGCTGCGATTGCCATTTTTCAGGTGATCTGCAGGGAGAATGGACGCGTCGAGCTGGAGCTCGCAGAATCCAGAACGCATTCCATGGCGATCCAGTACCCCTACATACCCGGATTGCTCGTATTTCGGGAAGGCCCGGTGCTGGAAAAGGTGTGGGAGCAGGTCCGAACCAAACCGGATTTGCTCATGTTTGACGGAGCCGGCATTGCACATCAAAGACGGTGTGGGCTGGCAGCCCATCTTGGCTGGCGGTGGCAGGTTCCGGGGATTGGTTGCGCAAAATCCAGATTGATCGGCAGCCATGAGGTGGTGGGAACCCAGAAAGGAGATCGGGTGCCGTTGATGGACAAACAAACGCAAATTGGCCATGTGGTTCGCACGCGCTCTCACGTGAAACCACTCTACGTCTCTCCGGGACATCGGACGAACTTTTCGCTTGCGGTCGACTGGACGCTTAAAACCACCACCAGATATAAACTCCCTGAACCTACCAGAATCGCTGATCATATAACAAAACGGTTGGTCCGGGAGTATCAGGAACACAGGGAAAACCGCACGAACACAATCTGATAAGTGATTGTCCATGAAGAATAATTCCTATATTCAGGAGCGTGAAAATATGGTGCGAATTCAGCTGGAGAAGCGGGGGATCCAGAACGAACGTATTCTGAACGCGTTCCGGCAAGTCCCCAGGCATGAATTCGTGCCCAAGAAGTACCGGAGTGCTGCGTATACCGATAATCCCATTCCGATAGGCTACGAACAAACGGTCAGCCAGCCTTACGTTGTAGCTCACATGATCCAGGAAGTGAATGTGCAGCCAGGTGATATTACTCTTGATATCGGATCCGGGTCGGGATATTCTGTGGCAATCATGAGCCTCTTGTGTCGATGGGTGTATGGCATCGATCGCATAAAACCCCTGGCGGATCGGTCGGCCCGAACGCTGAAATCGCTGGGATATGAGAATGTTGAGATAACATGCGGAGACGGATTTGAGGGATGGCCGGAAAAGGCACCGTTCGATGTCATCACACTGGGGGCTGCTCCTACGGAGATACCCGACGCGTTAAAAAGCCAGATGGCGGACGGCGGGCGGTTAATCGCGCCGGTGGGAGAATTTGAACAGCAGCTCATTATCCTGCAAAAACAGGGAGAAAACCTGAATGAGCGCCCCGGCACGCTCGTCCGCTTTGTGCCCATGAAACATGGTAAATTTATACCACAGGAGAATAACTCATGAAGCGATTGTACAAATCAGGAACTGATCGAGTCATTGCGGGCGTTTGTGGTGGGGTTGGTGAATATTTTGAAATTGATCCCGTGCTGATCCGGATTATCTGGGTGGTCTTGTCATTGTTAGGGGGCAGTGGTATTATCGCCTACATTATCGGTATTATTATTATCCCTGAAGCTCCGGAGACGGTTGAAGGTGTGGAGGATGTGGAAGAGAAGCAACCGAGTCGGGCCACGAATCAGACAATCTGGGGAATCATTTTAATTACCATCGGACTGGTTGTTCTATTGAGTCAGTTCGACATCTTTCGCTACTTCTCACACCGGTTCTGGTTTATCAGCTGGGGCGTGATTTTCCCGGTTTTCCTGATCATCCTGGGCGGAATTATTCTTTTTCGCCGTCGACCTGTTGAGGAGTCCGAAGCAGAGGGTAAAGCCGAACGCAATCAATTTGATCTGTCCGGATTGGTCCGTTTGCGCAGGGAGCGAAAATTGGCAGGTGTCTGTGCGGGGGTCGCCTATTATTTGAAAATCGATCCTACGATCGTTCGATTATTATGGGTGATAGGCGTGTTCGCGACCGGGGGCATTGCTGTGTTATTGTATATCATTCTCGCTATCATTATGCCAGAGTCGGATGCGACATTTGAGGAAACCGCCGAAACTGAATAAGGTGAGCTGCATGAGGTGTTTGTCGTCGCGATGCCATCGGGAGTGTTAATCCCGGTGGCATTTTTTTAACCTCAATCATTCGTAAGTCTCCAAGGAATAGCACACAAATGACACAGAGAAAATAGTAAAGAGGAGAGAAAAGAGTGAGAAGAGATGGACCCATGGGAACATGCCGGGAATCAGGGGAGCACGGAGGGGCTCCTTCGCCCTGGTTGTTCCGGCCCGTCGGCTGTTTTTGCACTCTGACTTCAAGGCAGGGGATGCGCTCATGGACTGCTGGACATTTACACCGCCTTCCTTCCCCGAATGGGTGTGGCAGGGACCTCTTTCCTCGTGCCTCAAGGCTCTTAAATTTTCTTCTGTGTTAATCTGTGTGCTCTGTTTAGGAATTATTCTGCAGGATTGAATCAAGGAGCGGGAGGAGAAAAATTTTACAAAAATTTTACTTTAGTGTTAGGAGGAATGCTAGTAACGTTATCCGACGAGAATGACAGGGGCGCCTATGGCAAACACAATACTAATTGCGGATGATGAAGAGGATTTCCTGGAGATCCTCTCGTATAACTTGAAGAAAGCAGGATTTCATGTGATTGCTGTCAATGATGGAAACGCAGCCCTCGAGTCGTTATCTCAGGATCCGGATGGAATTATTTTAGACATTATGATGCCGGAACGGGATGGGTATGAGGTGTGTAAAGAGATCCGATCCCGCGGGATTCGCACCCCGATTATTTTCCTGACAGCAAAGGATTCCGAATTTGATGAGGTCCGGGGATTCGATTTGGGCGGGGATGATTATATCACCAAACCGTTTAGTCCGAGGACCCTTCTCGCCCGCATTCGATCCCATCTTAGAAAATCAATGCCGGCGAGTGATTCCAGGATGCTGCAACTGGGGAAACTTGTGCTGGATCCGGAAAATTACAGGGCTACTCTTGCCGGCGAAGATATCGAGTTTACCAAAACCGAGTTCAAGTTACTGGCCTTTCTGTCACGCCGTCCGAACGTTGTCCACACTCGTGAGTCATTGCTCAGCAATGTGTGGGGTGAAGAGACCTTTGTGGTCGATCGCACGGTAGATGTACATGTGGGAAAAGTACGAAAAAAACTAAAGGAATACGGAGGCCTCATCGAAACAAAGCCAGGTGTCGGCTATCGGTTTAACACCCACCGGATAGAGCATGCAGATCAGGCGTAAACTTTCTCTGACCTTCTCTGCCATTATCCTGGGAGGACTTATTTTTCTGGTAGGGCTCCTCACCTCTCTGACCCATGATTATCTTGTTGATCTGCATACGGAAAATCTCCGCAAGGAAGCCTCAGCACTGGCAAAAGTGCTCAAATATCTTCCGGAATCCCATTTTCGTTCATCACTGGATTCACTGGCCACCACTTTAAAAGATGAGCTGAGATTGCGGGTCTCCTTTATTTCGGCGAGGGGAATTGTCCTGGCTGATTCGGACGTCGATTTTGCCCATATCGATACGGTGGAAAATCATCTGCAGCGTCGGGAATTACAGGAGGCGATGAATCTCGGATGGGGGGTTGCACAACGGACCAGCAATACAGTGCACGAACCCTTTCTCTATGTGGCTATTCATGAGCTGGCACCTCCTACGCGCATTGCATTTGTCCGTCTGGCTATGCCAATGAGAATTGTGCAGGGCACCGTACAAGATCTCCGGGTGCTGATAATCGTAGGAGGATTATTCATTCTGGCAATTACAGTGGTCATCACCTGGATTTTTGCACAACGGATGACGACTCCCCTTCAGGATTACATACGGATTGCACAGGCAATTGAAGAAGGCGAGTATTCCATGAGGACCAAATTTGCCGGCACGGATGAAATCGGACGCTTGGGGACCCATATAAATCAGATGGCAGAAAAGATCGAACAGGAATTTCAGCGGCTGCGCAAGCTCGAGCGGGTGCGCACAGAATTTATCGGAAATACCTCCCATGAACTGAAGACTCCGATTGCCTCCATTAAGGGTTATCTTGAAACGTTGTTATCCGGAGGGCTGGAGGATAATGAAGTCAATAAAAAGTTTCTGGAACGAGCCAGGTTTAATGCCGAGCGGCTGCAGCTGCTGGTCAACGATTTGATCCAGATTTCTCGAATTGAGAGCGGGGAAATGCGGATGAGTGTCCGGTATTTCGATAGTCTGGAAATGTTGCGCGAACTGCAGCAGGAATTTCAAAATCAGTTTGCCGGGAAACAATTGGATTTCCGCCTGGAGATTCCCGAAGACCCGGAAGTTAAAGTACGTGGGGATAAGGAACGCATAAAACAAGCATTAACCAACCTTCTGACAAACGCCCTGAAATACACGGAAGAAGGGGAGATTACACTGGGCCTGCGGGACAATGCGCAGGCAGTCGTCATCTTCGTGGAGGATACCGGACCCGGAATTCCCCGGGAGTATCAATCCAGAATTTTTGAGCGGTTTTTCAGAGTGGACAGAGATCGGTCTCGGTCTGTCGGAGGCACGGGTTTGGGATTGGCTATCGTGAAGCATATACTCTCTGCTCATCAGACTCAGATCCACGTAGAGAGTGACGGACGAACGGGGTCCAGATTTTGGTTTCGATTGCATAAATGAAATATCATTACTACAATTGGCAATTGTGCAGGATAATTTCAAGGCCGTGATGACATATAACTCGAAGAAACACAAATCCCACTGAGCAGTCCATCTGATATGAGAGTTCTGCACGGTAAGAGAAATGAACGCACCTATTTTAATTCCTATCTCGGGGGAGGAGTAGACTCATGAAAAGATTTCTGCTCATTATAGCGGGCGGCTTGCTGATTGCCTCATGCGGGCAACAGGCCGGAATATCCGGGAGAGTCGCTATTGACGGTTCGAGCACCGTTTATCCGATTACGGAAGCCATCGCCGAAGAGTTTTTACAGGAGCAGCCGCGCGTTCGGGTCACGGTGGGCACTAGTGGTTCCGGTGGTGGTTTTCAGAAGTTTGCCACCGGCGAAACTGATATTTCCAATGCTTCCCGCCCCATCAGGGAATCGGAAATTGAGAAAGCGCAGGCAAATGGGATTCAATTTATTGAGCTGCCTGTTGCCTTTGACGGACTTTCCGTGGTTGTGAATCCGGCGAATGATTGGGTCGATTATATGACAGTGGAAGAGCTGCGCACTATCTGGGAGCCGGAAGCGCAGGGCACCATAACCAGATGGAATCAGGTGCGATCCAGCTGGCCGGAGCGGAAGCTCAATCTCTACGGACCAGGGGTTGCCTCCGGGACGTTTGATTATTTTACGGAGGCGGTGGTGGGGCGTGAAGGCGCCAGCCGGGGAGATTACACGGCGAGCGAAGATGATAATGTGCTGGTGCAGGGAGTTGCCGGTGATGTGAGGGCTTTGGGATTCTTTGGCTTTGCCTATTACTATGAAAACCAGGAACGATTACAGATTGTTCCGATTGACGATCAGAATCCCGGGAACGGTGAAGGCCCCATCAAACCAACGTTTCAGACTATCAGTACCGGGACGTATCAACCGCTTTCCCGGCCGCTCTTTATCTACGTAAGTGCTGATGCTGCTGAACGCGGAGTGGTGCAGGAGTTCATCCGGTTCTACCTCACTCATGTGGATGAAATTGTCAAAGATGTCGGCTACGTTCCCCTGAAGGAACAGACCTACCAACTGGCGCTGGAAAGGTTCCGGAACAGGGTGACCGGGTCGGTATTTTCCGGTGGGGCACAGGTCGGGGTCGATATCAACGAATTGCTTCAATCCAGGTAAACACGGAAGATGCTGGTACTTCAACAGAGGATACAGTGACCACCGGATTTCAGGAGAAACGATCGGGATTGCCGGAGCGAGAATTCCGTCTGCCGTTCAAGCAGTATCTGGCAGAGGGAGTGATTAAACGACTACTCTTCGGAAGCGGGATTCTTTCAATCCTGGTGACAGTAAGTATCGTGGTGATCCTGATCTGGGAGTCATCGAAATTTTTTGGATCTGAAGATGTCACCCTGATTAAGTTCCTCACAGACACACAATGGACCCCGCTTTTTGCGGATAAACATTTTGGCATTTTACCCCTCCTGGTCGGAACACTTATGGTGGCTGTGATAGCTTTGATGGTGGCGTGGCCCCTGGGGCTGCTGAGTGCCATCTATTTGAGTGAGTACGCACCATCCGGGTTGCGGTCACTATTAAAGCCGGTGTTAGAGATATTGGCAGGAATCCCCACCGTGGTGTACGGATATTTTGCTCTGGTCACCGTGACTCCGTTCCTGAAGCAAATCATACCGGGGCTGGGAGTATTCAATGCATTAAGTGCCGGCATCGTTATGGGGATCATGATTTTGCCTATGGTGTCTTCGCTGAGCGAGGATGCCATCCGGGTCGTGCCGAATAGTTTGCGGGGAGCAGCCATTGCACTGGGGAGTACGAAGTTTGAGACTACCATGCGCGTCGTGGTTCCCGCCAGTTTATCCGGCATCGTTTCGGCTTTCATTCTGGCGGCGTCCCGGGCCATAGGAGAGACAATGATCGTCACCATCGCGGCGGGAATGAATCCTACTCTGTCCTTCAGTCCGTTCCAGGCGATTGAAACCATGACAGCCTATATCGTCCAGGTGAGTTTGGGAGACACCCCGGTCGGATCCCTGGAATACCAGAGTATCTTTGCCGTCGGTATGGCTCTGTTTGTACTGACCCTCTTCTTTAATATCATTTCTCATTTTATTGTGAAGCGGTTCCGGGAGGTGTATTAGTGAGTCATCTCGGCGAGAATCCACACACGAGCCAGGAGTTATTTCCCGGGAAACCAGCCCGGTCTCTGCAGGAACAGAATCCCAACATCCAGCGAAGTTATCGATTTGGGAAGGTGTTCCAGTGGATAGCAGTCGCAGCGGCCGGTATAGCGGTTCTCGTACTGGCAATCTTACTTATTGATATTTTTGCTGACGGGCTCTTGCGCCTCCGACCGTCCTTCTTCACAGAATATCCGTCCAGACACCCGGAAGATGCAGGAATTAAATCTGCCATCTATGGCAGTATCTGGGTGATCGTTTTCACCATTATTATTTCATTGCCGCTTGGCATCGGCGCCGCGTTTTATCTTGAAGAATTCGCACCCAAAAACCGGCTCACAGAAATTATTAATATCAACATTGCGAACCTGGCTGCGGTCCCGTCTATTGTATATGGAATATTAGGTCTGGCGTTGTTTGTGCGCGCATTTGCCCTGGGGCGCTCTGTGTTGGCTGGCGCTTTCACCATGGGCTTACTCATCCTCCCGATTATCATTATCGCATCCAGAGAAGCCATTCGGGGAGTGCCAAGCTCCCTGCGGGAAGCCTCCATGGGATTAGGAGCGACCAGGTGGCAGACGGTACGCCACCACGTCTTTCCCCAGGCATTCCCGGGTATTCTTACCGGCACCATCCTTGCCCTCTCCCGGGCAGTGGGGGAAACCGCCCCGTTGATTATGATCGGTGCCCTGACTTTCGTACCGTATGTCCCCGGGAATATTGAATCCTTCCGTGATGCCATTGCCGATCCGTTAGCGCTGATCACTTTTGCGCCCATGGACGGGTTTACGGTATTGCCGATACAAATTTTCAACTGGGTTTCCCGGCCGCAACAGGAATTTCACGTTGCCGCTGCCGCTGCTATTGTTGTATTATTAGTGGTATTGCTCACTATGAATGCGCTGGCTATTTACTTGCGGAATCGATTTGAAAAGAAAGGACCCCGGAATCGATGACCGATTCGTTTCCTGCAAATCGCGGCTATGATGGTGCTCCGGTTAAAATGGAAAGCCAGGATCTTTGCTTGTATTACGGAAATGATCTGGCAATCAAAGATGTGTCTATGAAGATTTATGAACATACCATCACCGCGCTCATCGGGCCGTCCGGCTGTGGGAAAAGTACCTTGCTCAGGAGTTTCAACCGGATGAACGAGTTGATTCCGGGTGTCCGCATCCAGGGCAAAATTCTGTTCCACGGAGAAGATCTGAATGCGAAAAATGTGGATCCGGTGGCAGTGCGGAGACGTATTGGCATGGTCTTTCAAAAACCAAATCCCTTTCCGAAATCGATCTATGATAATGTGGCCTTTGGACCACGCATTTATGGCTATAAAGGGGATATGGACGCCCTGGTCGAAAATTCTCTGCGGGCAGCTGCATTGTGGGAAGAAGTCAAAGATAAGCTCGAGACCAACGGACTGGAACTATCAGGAGGACAGCAGCAGCGGTTATGTATTGCCCGGACCATTGCGGTGGAGCCGGAAGTCATTCTTATGGATGAACCGACCTCCGCCCTGGATCCGATTGCCGCCGGAAAAATTGAAGATCTCCTGCAGGAGCTCAAGGAACAGTATACAATTTTAATAGTTACACATAACATGCAACAAGCCGCTCGGGTGAGCGATCTTACCGCATACATGATGATCGAAGACGAAAATCGCAGTGGGGTCCTGGTTGAATATAATCGGACGAACGAACTCTTTACCAATCCGATTATGGAGAGTACACAGGATTATATTACCGGGCGCTTTGGATAATCCTACACCGGAAGGCATACAATGACGAAACGATTTGTAAAAGAATTGGATCGACTGCGTGAAATGCTCCTCGAGATGGGAAGTCTGGTGGAGGAGCAAACAAACGACGCCATTGAGGCAGTTTTTACTCAGGACGTTGAAAAGGCAGAAGAACTGATCAGGAAAGACAAGAAAATTGATTCGCTCGAAATCACAGTCGATCAAATTTGTGAGGAGATTATCGCACTGTCGCAGCCAGTGGCAGCGGATCTCCGGCTGATTGTGGCGGGTTTTAAAATGGCGAATGATCTGGAGCGGATGGGAGATCAGGCGAAAAATATCGCTGTCCAGGTGGTACACATGGATCCGGTGGATGCCTCGGTGCTGAAGCAGATGCGGATTGACATTATGTCGGGTTTTGTGAAAGACATGGTCTCCGATTCGCTGGATTCATTTGTCCATGGTGATGCTCCCCAGGCGAAAAGTGTGTGTGATATGGATGATGAAGTGGATGATATCAACCTGTTTCTCATAGAAAAATTCAGTGAATCAGATGGATTTAAACTCACTTACGCCCAGCGAGTCAACCTGCTTATTATCGCGCAGAACCTGGAACGGATCGCAGATCTGGCCACCAATATCGCAGAGGACGTTATTTTCCTGGTGAAAGCGAAGGTGATTAAGCATGGCCATGAAGAATTCACTGAATGATTTTTCCAACGCCACCCGATTTACCCGAATCCGATATTGAACCGTCAATACAACTCGAAGCCAGCTGATCTATGGAAACTATACCCGGTTGTAAAAATAATCAACAGGCCGTAAATACCCAGGTAGGATCCGATTCGGATCACTGGATGCGGAAATTAGCGGTGCATTTCCGGAAGTACCAGCACCAATTTGCCGGACACTCACCGGTTGTTCTCCTGGATGTCGATTCCCTTCGATATGAGAAACGGTTGATTCAACCGTTTTTACGATTGCTGCGCTGGTTCCAGATTCAATCACCGGGCAGCGTTGGTGTCCTTGCGTCTCCGGATGACGAACGGCCTGCAACACTCCATAAGTGGTTACAAAGAGCGGGCCGGAGTACCAGGCTGAGCATTTCTCGCGGGTCGATTGTGCAGAAAGACCCTGAGCCCGGAAAGCAGCAAGGAATTCCGGAGGAGGCCTTTTCTCCGGGCAGGCCGAAGCCTGTCGCGGTCATCCGGCCAGTCATCGGTACCGGAGATGTGCAATGTCGGATAGACCGGCAACATCACATCCTTCGGATTGATGTTGGTATCACCCGGCAAGAAAAGGAGGCCGGCCAATATACTATGGAGACCGTCAATTCCAGATTCGGGTTACACCATCTGATTAAGGAATCCGAATTACCCGATGCTGTCATCCCTTGCTGGCATGGGATAAACGATCCCGAAAATCTTCAGCACTTCTTCGATTCCGATTATGCCTGGGGCGAGGTAGACGTAAGGATTAATCCGTTGACCAAGCGGCTCATTACCCGGCATGACAGTTTTTTTATCAGCCGCTTCCGGGAGACGGAGACAATTCAGTACTTTGAGTCCGTGCTCGAACAATTCAAGCAACATGAGAAAAAAATCAAAATTGATTTTAAGCGCGGATTCTGGGTGGTGGACAAAGTCATCCGGTTACTGGAAAAGCACGGATTTCAGGATGACAAGGTGTGGTTTCACGGCAGTGTGCGCGTCCTCCGGGTCAACGGCTATAGGAAATTAGCCCGAATCTATCCCGGCGCACTCATTCAGGCCACGCTGGACCGATTCGTCCCGTTAATTCTTCTCTTCCCGGCGGCAGGGAAATTTATCCTGGACAGACTTGCGGGATTTGGGGTGAACCAATTTCTCTTATCCTGGAGAAGCTGGTATAAAACACGAATTATCGAAAAGCTCGATCAGTGGGGATACCAGGTGAATTTCTATAAGATCCGCAACCTGGAAGAGTTTCTAAGTGCAGTATTATATCTGCCGGCGTCCATCACTGCGGATTTTAATTTTCCTGAGTGGGGCTATTACGGTCGCGGTTCCGGGCAAAATATGAAATGGCACGAATATCCGGGGAGTAGCCAAGCCGGGTCGGCACCATCCCTGGGGACCGGATGATGGTCTTCTTCTCCAGGACAACGAGTCGTATCCCGACTCCGGTGTTTGGACAGGCGCGGATTCTTTCTTATTGCAGCGCCGGCTGGTTATGGAGCTCTCAGGCAATGATGACAGCGCTGATGAGTTCTATCGGATATTCCTGGTGAATACTGAATAGTGGGACCCAAATTCCCTAAGTACAGCGATACTTCGCTGCACTCGTATCGCTCAACTTAGGTGGGAGTATGCCGGGAAAAATTATGCCATGTGGAGCCGGGACTTCCGGGGATGCGATCTCACGCGGGAATGACAGTTGCCAGGAGCAGAGGGGCATAAAGGGATCCCGTATTCGTCTGTGACCGGAAGATCCTGATGGTCTTTCGCTGGGACCGGATTTGACTGCCTTTTCCCTTGTGCTGCTGCGAAACAAGACCAACTTTTTTATTAATTCTTGAGAGTGGTTGAAAACAGTAAGTCTCGACAAAATGATGCGCCCGGCTTCCATGGAGTATAGACAGCACATATTTCCCAAATATTGTTCGGGATCCAGGAGCCAATTGTTCATGTGTTCTTTGTCCCGTCGTCACGGGATCTCTTCGAGGCGTTTTCTAAATAGACTCTAATTCTTAGTCCACAGGATTTTGTTTTGCGTGTATATCTGATACTTATTGTATACGGAGTGGCCTGTGCGTGGAACGCAGCCGCTATGGGGCAAACCGGGCGGGCCGCACGGTATCAACCGGGTGATTGGGTGAACTACGCGAATTTTCATTATGTTACAAGTTTCGAGGAGGGAGATCGGTACCTCTACATTGGCACAACTCATGGAGTGTTGAGATATAATCAGGTTTCGGAACAATGGGAATACCCCTATACGCGCAGCAGCGGGCTGGCGAATGATTATGTGTTGAATATCATCTGGGTCAAGGATAACCGGGAATTATGGGTGATAACCCGCGGAGGAATTGATGTCATATACACCGTACTGGATCGATGGACGCATATTCCGGATTCGGAGAACATTCTTGGTCCTGCCCTTCAGGACGTTCGGGTGGGACAAACCGCGCAGTCTGTCGTATTGATGCCAGCTGGGGGGAACAGTTATGCATTTAATAAGTACAGTTACACATTGCAGGGAAGGGGCCTACCAGGAAATGATGTGCAATGGAAAGAGCAGCAGCGGATTCGAGGGAATATGCCGATTTATTTTCTGAACGAATCGTGGCATATTAATCGAATTAATAATTCGCTGGTTGATGAAGAGTTTCGGGAATTTCCTTTCACGGTACAATATACCACCTCTTTTAATCGAGTGTATCTGGGTACCTGGGGAGGCGGATTTATCCGAGCCGATGCCACCGCCAGAGTGGGGGAGGTGGTACGGTTTGGTCCGATAAGTACCCCGGTGGGAGCAATTTCGAAAGATGCTGAAAATTTTTGGTTCGGGAGCGCTCTCGCTCAATTGAATGGACCAGCTGATATCTATGGACAGCCGGGAATTTCAAGATGGGATCTCCGACGGGACAGGTGGGACCACCTATTGCCAGAGGATGCGCATGCCTTCAGGAATGCCCAAATTTATTCCCTTGACGGAGATGGGCAGAAAGTATGGGTGGGAACAAACCGCGGGCTTCTGTATTATAACTTTACAAGGGAAGAGTGGTTCCGGTTTGACAAAAAACAACTAGGAACCAGCCCGATATTTGACATTGTGGTGACGGATACGACGGTGTGGGTTGCAACAGATATTGGTTTATATAATATTGCACACCCTCAAGGGTATATACGCTACCGGACTCCGATTCTCGAAGATGAAATGTTGAGTGTTTATTCCATTGCAACAAATCAGGGTCAACTCTTTGCCGGTACGGAATATGGTTTGATAAACCTGGATATCGGGCAGAAAAAGATTTATTTTTACAACACGAAGGGCCAGCAAATAGCCAGGGAAAAGTTTCGGTTCCGGCGGGTGTATCAGGTGACCTCATCAAGAGATCGCCTATATTATGCGGACCACGTAGGTATTCATGAACTCAACCAGACTACTGCCAGATTAACGCAGCTCCCCAAACTTGGCTTGCTTGCTAAATCCTCTGTCCGGGTCATCGAAACTGACGGGCGGACATTATGGGTAGGGTTTGATGATGGCGCCGGAGAATATGATATTTCAAATGGTGAATGGGAATTTTATACGGGTGAAGACGGGTTGGGAGAAAACCTGGTCTATGATATCATTGTTGAACAGGACTATGTATGGTTCGCCACCCAAAATGGGGTGACGCGATTTCGTAAAACAACGAGTGAGAGTAAATAATTATGAACCGACTACGAAGAATAAGTCTCTTAAATATAGTCATTTTCATCAGTCTACCGCTGTTTGCACAATTAGGTTCGGACGGGCGCCAGGCCGGTACGCCCTTTTATCATGTGGAGGCCTCCCGGTTTCCGGCAGAACACCAGGATAGCAGTAAAGTTATCGTCTATTTAAAAGTGCCGTACGATGACCTGCAATTTGTCAAATATGGCAGTGTATACCGCGCTCGCTATGAAGTATCAGTGGTGGCCCTTGATATGGATGATATTCAGGTCGACAGCGAGATTGAACGGAGAGAAGTGGAGGTCAATTCCTTTGAAGAAACCAATTCCAGGGAGCTCAATGATTACATGAGTTACACCTTCCATCTGGATAATGCTAAATATAAATTCAACGTGGGCTTGATGGATCTCGATACCAGGAAAACCACCTATCGCAAGATTACCGTTGATCTCCAAACGTTTGTCAAAGGGGAACTGCATCTCTCCGATCTGGTGATCGTTGATGAAATCCTCAACGATCAGGAGGGAAGCCTCGAGTTCAATCCGAATGTGATTGATAAGCTGACCAGCCGGGAAAAAGAATTTTACGTTTACTACATGGCACGAGGTGTCGAAGGGCCGGCCGGAGTGGAAGGGGCTATCCTGACCACTGATGGGGAAGAAATGCGAACCATGAAAGATACCGTTTCTCTCGAACCTATTCCCCGAGGCCATTTTATTTCGATGAATGCCAAGGATTTGAACTATAGTAAATATGTATACAGGCTCACGATAAAACAGGGCGATGAAGAAGTGGTGAGGAAAAAGGAATTTCAAGTTGGCTGGGTGGGGCTCTCCGGCGAAGTGACCAATCTGGATAATGCTATTGAACAAATGATCTACGTCATTTCAAGAAAAGAAATTAAAAATATGAAGGAGAAGCCGCCGGAAGAGAAACGAAAGATGTTCATGGAGTATTGGAAGGAGCGGGATCCGACACCGAAGACAGAAGAAAATGAATTAATGAACGAATATTATCGCCGTATCAGTGTTGCGACCGAGCAATTCAGTACTTCCATCAAAGAAGGCTGGCGGACAGATCGGGGGATGGTATACATCTTATTCGGAGCGCCGAATGACATCGACCGACATCCGTTCGATCTGGGAAGCAAACCCTATCAGATCTGGTATTATTTCAATCTCAACCGGCAGTTTGTGTTTGTGGACGAAACAGGATTCGGCGATTATCGCCTGGTCACCCCCCTCCACGATATTGGTCGATCCACTTTTTATTAGTATGCAGGTGGTTTCCGGGAAATAGTACCGTGGGCGAACGCATATGAAAAAGAAAATAGCGGTTCTTCCCGGTGATGGGGTAGGGAAGGAAGTGATTCGTCAGGCAGTCAAGGTGTGCCATACACTCAATGACCTGAACATCACCGAACTGGATATTGTGCATTTTTACTATGATGCGCGGCATTATCTCGAAACAGGTATTGCTCTGCCGGACGAGGCAGTGCAGGAGATCAGGCGAAAATACGACGGAGCAATCGTTGGTCCCATCGGCGATCCCAGAATCAAAGAACAACTCTATGTGAAAGGGATGCTCCCCAGGTTACACAATGAATTGGATTTATGTATCCGATACCAACCTGTGAAATTACTTCACCTGGAGCTTTACCCGTTTCGTTCTGGAATACAGGAAAATATACAATTTGTCCTTTTTTCCGAAAATATCGAGGGCTTCCGCACTGATGCCGGCAATACCTTCAAAGAAAATCGACCTGATGAAATAGCCTTTCACCAATTCGTCAATACCAGATCAACAATCGAAAAAGTGGTTCACCATGTGTGTGAGTACGCCCGGGAACACTCCCTGAGACTTTTCCATTTTGCCGACGAGGAGGAAGTAACCCAGGATATACATCATCTCTGGCTGCGTATTTTGCAGCGTAACGAGAGTGAGCGCAAGGAGTTGCGCATACAGACTACTTCTGTGAAGAATATCGTCTATGGTCTATTGAACAATCCCTCGAAGTTTGACTTAATCCTGATACCTAGTCTGTATATCGATGCGGTTTCCACTATGTCCGCTGTGATCCAGGGAGGCGTGGGGATCTCGGCAATCGGAGATATCAATCCCGGCAAGTTCGGTTTGTTCCGGCCGTTGCATGGTCCGGTCACACGATTCGCCGGAAAGAACGCCGCCAATCCTTTCGGCGCGCTTATGGCAGTGCGATTATTACTGGAGTTCATCGGGAAACCGAAAACCGGGCAACTCATCGAAGATGCCATCAAGTACTGCCTGGAGCATCGATTGACTACCCGGGATTTAGAGGGGAATTTTGGCACGGATGAGGTTGGCGACTACGTCTGCCAGACTATCGAAAAATTGTATTCGCAAGAGCACCCTGCTTCGGAACACGCATAAATCGCCAACACTGCAAAGGGCGCAAAGAACGAATGAACGATTCTAACCGGTATACCCAATATTATGGATGGTATACCACATACAGTATAAATGGAAAAACCGTTTCAGCATTATCTGTCTGATTTCCTCAGGGGATCTTCCGGAGGAATCATCGACTGGACCGTTTGAACTGTTCTTAAACACTGAGTCTATTCAGAAAACGCCTCGCAGAGATCCCGT
>CAYPST010000090.1:0-17414 GCA_964413425.1 uncultured bacterium | reverse complement strand
TATCGTACCTCCTGCATTCGCTGCTGCAGCTGGGGATCCTGCTGGACCGCCTGCAGAATCGTCTGAAATCGCTCCTGCGTCAGATCTTCCTCCTGCAGGGCCTCCTGCATGTCCTGCTGCATGTCGGATTGAATGTCCGAAATATCGTTGGCAATCTCACGGACCTGTTCGACCTGTTCCTCGGACGCGTTGATGTCATCCATGGATTGGGCACCCTGCATCTCCTTGACGATCTGATTGTAGGATTCCAGCGTCAGCCCGCCTTCTTTCACCGCGGCTCTCATATCATTTCGAGCACTTTCCTGAATGGCATTCACCTCTTCCATGGCGCTGACAAACTGCTCGAGCTCTTGGTCGGAAACTTCTACCTCTGTCTGCTGCATCTGACCGGGCTGCTGGCCCCGTACCAGCGCGGGATGGAGTCCGAGCATCATAAGCCCCAATGCTGTGGTAAGTATCAACCTTCCGGCTGCGCGAATCATGCATACCTCCTTTGTTATTATAAACCAATCGGCACTTCTACGGACTCGCTCGGATGGATGTTCCGGGGTTTTTTTAACACCGTCTGATACATCCCGCCTTCGGCCGGAGATATGAGCACGCGTTCGGTTCCCGAACATACATCAACAGGCAGGGCCTACTCACACTGACGGTGCACAGCAGGATGGCCGTCTTACGCTCCGGTACTCCCGAAACCGCCGGAACCACGAGTGGTATCGGAAAGTTCCTCCACCAGTTCATACGAGATGGGCTCCCCGTTCATGGCCACTAGCTGAAACAGCCGCTGACCGGGTTCCACCACGTAGGGATCGTCGCTGATATTATCACAGAAAGCCGTGATCTCACCCCGGTAGCCGGCGTCGATCAGACCGATGGAATTGCACATCCGGAGCGGTGTTCTGGAGATGCTGGACCGCGGAATCAGCCAGTACGGCACGTGCTCCGCTGTTTCACAGGCAACCCCCAATCGAATGGGCCTGGTCTCGCCCGGAGCAAACGCAATCCGTTCCGGACAAAAGAGATCCAGCCCGGCATCCCCGGCATGAAAATGGCCGTGATCCTGGTAGTACTCCCGGACCACCATGCTCAACGGTCTAATTAGTAACTTCATAAGGAGGAACCACGAATTTCACGAATGAACACGAATGATAATACATTATAGAATAAATCTCTGGTACTTGAGTTTGGTCTGTCCAAAATTCACTAACAATCCCAACCGGAATTTCGTCGCTTTCAGATAATTAATGGTCTGAGCTTTGTCTATCTCTGTTAAAGACTTTGTCGCTTTTGTCTCAAGGATAATTTTATTATAACATACAAAGTCAGCCGTGTATCTTTTGTTCAGTGGGTTCCCATCATAATATATTATTAATTCCTGTTCTCTGACATAAGGAATATTTTGCTGTTCAAATTCTACTGTTAACGCTTCCTGATATACTGCTTCCAGAAATCCAGGCCCCAACTTTGAGTGCACTTTCATACAGGCACCGATAATATTATAACTTTCCTTCTTAAATAAGATATTCTTCTTATTCGTGTTCATCTGTGTCATTCGTGGTTTCGATTGTTCTTCGAGTTAGTCGTCGCCGGCGTGCTCCTTGTCTACTGCCTATTGCTGACTCATCCCGGCTTCCGGGAACTCACCCCCTCGGTCCCCCTCTCTTAGCACACATCCCGCCTCACCTCCACCCAAGAGAGGAGGAGACGCACCGCATGACGTCCGGATTGCACCGGGTATGTTCCATTTTCTATACGAGCTCCCCTGGTTTTTCCTCCAGAGTATCGGATGCGATCTTTGCCAACTGGTTTTTCCGGTTTCCGGCCATTATCGCTCCTGTCGTCCGGTCCGCCTGCTTCTGCCGTTTGCCGTCTGCCGTTTGCCCTGGGCAGGGGGACGCGGGGCATTGCCTTACTGCCAACTGCCGACTGTCTACTGAAGGCGGGTGGGGCAGCGGGGCACTCTTAACTCTTTCCTCTTTTCTATCTTTTCCATTCGTGTCATTCGTGGTTTCAAATCAATCGTTGCAAAATCGCTACGGCCACCTCTTTGGATCGAACGCCGACTTCTTTAGTCGGGCCGACGCAGCCGGGGCAGCCTTCTTCGCATCGGCATTCCCGGATGACCTCCAGGGCGCGCCGGAGCAGAATCTCATGCTCATCATAGAGTTCGGGACTGAACCCGACGCCGCCGGGATAGTTGTCGTACAGAAACACCGTCGGACGAAACCGATGCAGGTCGTCGGGACTCATGGCTTCGTTCTCCTCCTCCGGATGGCCGTTTGCCGAGGAATAGGCGCCCCGCTCGAATCCGGTACTTCTGACGAACCAGTCGGCGCCCCGGTCTCCGATGGCCCGGTCGATATCGCCGATTTCACACATCAGGCTGAGGGAGGCCACGTAGTGCAATACATAGGACATCCCCAGCAGGCCGTCGATGATATCCGCTCGCTGGAAGGGCAAGCTGTCAAGCATATCTTGCGGAATGGTGAACCAATAGGCGGTGGTGACCATCTCCTGGTCCGGCAGCTCGATTTTCCCGTAACCGACATTCTCCGAGGTGTAGAACTTTATCTTTTTAAATCCCACCGCTTTGGTCACGATGTGCACTTCCCCGTGCTCAACGGTCGCCGGACCGGACTGCTTCTGCTCGAATTCGTCCAGGATCCGGACGTTGGTATAATCGATGGCATCGGTGAAGTAATCGGAATCGGTCTCCCGGACGAACGCCTTCCGGTGCTCCCAGTCCAGCTCCTCCACCACGTATTGATCCCCCTCTGCCAGGTAGATGGCGTCCTCATAGAGCGTCCGTGGCACCGAATTGTAATCGACTTCTCCGAGAATCCTGTTGTCATCGTCCCGGTTCACCACCACGAAGTTCCCCTCTGCAATACTGCGCAGGTTGACGGTCTGAGCCGGATAGGCGGCTTCAGTCCAGTGATACTGGGCGTTCGGCGACTCCCCCATCTTCCGCACAATGCCTTCCTCCTGCAGGTAGTCCAGCAGAGCACGGACATCGTCTTCCGCTACCGATCCGAACGTTTCGCCTTCTGTGAAGGGCAGCTCGAAGGTGGCACACTTCATATGATTCAGCAAAATGGTGATGTTGTTCGGATTAATCAGGGCGTGCTCCGGGGACTTTTCAAAGAAATACTCCGGATGGGTCACGATGTACTGATCCAGGGGATTGCTGCGGCCCACCAGGATGGCCACCGAATCCGATCCCCGGCGTCCGGCCCGGCCCGCCTGCTGCCAGGTGCTGGCAATGGTACCGGGATAGCCGGCGATGACACAGGCATTCAGACTGCCGATATCAATGCCCAGCTCCAGCGCATTGGTACTGATCACTCCAATGATGTCACCGTCCCGGATTCCCTTTTCGATTTCCCGGCGCAGGTTGGGCAGATAGCCGCCCCGGTACCCGGCAATTTTTTCCGGCTGGTCGATCGGCGTCTTTAACCGATCTTTGAAATATTTAGTCAGTACTTCCACGTTCAGCCGGCTCAGGGCAAAGATGATGGTCTGAATATCCTGTTCGATAAACTGCCGGGCCAGATTCCGGGCCTGTTTGATATAATTCGCCCGGATACCCAGCTCCTTGTTGACCACGGGCGGATTGAAGAAATAAAACGTCTTCTTCGCCTGCGGCGCCCCGTTCTGATCGATGAGGGTGAACGACCGATCCGTGATCCGCTCCGCCAGTGATTGCGGATTGGCAATGGTGGCCGAACTGCAAATAAATATCGGTTGACTGCCGTAATGGATACATATGCGCTGCAATCGCCGCAGCACATTGGCGAAATGGCTGCCGAAAATCCCGCGGTAGTAGTGCAGCTCGTCGATTACGATATACTTTAGCGCCTGAAACAGTTTGATCCACTTCGTATGATGCGGGAGAATGCCGGTATGGAGCATATCCGGATTGGTGATAATCACGTGTCCCTGTCTGCGGATGGCCTGCCGGGCCGATTGTGGGGTATCCCCGTCGTAAGTAAATGTTTTAATCTCCGGCGTCTCTTCGTCCGGACTGTATTCTGCAATCCCGGTGATCAGATGGTGCAGTTCGTGCATCTGGTCCTGGGAGAGCGCCTTGGTGGGAAACAGGTACAGGGCGCGGGTGGCGTCGTTTTCCAGTATTCTCTGGAGCACGGGGAGATTATAGCACAGGGTCTTCCCGGAGGCAGTGGGCGTGACCACCACCACATTTTCTCCCCGCCGCACCAGATCGTACGCCTCACGCTGATGACTGAATAGTTTTTCGATGCGCCGATGGTTGAGGACGGTTTGTATCCGCGGATCCAGGTGATCCGGGAATTCCGCCAGCCGGGCTTCCCGGGCCGGGTAGACCTGCTTGGCCGTCACGTTGTGGGGGAACGATTTGCTCTGTTCGAACCGGGTGAGAATCTCGGGGATGGTCAGGTTGTGTTCAAGCATCTTTTTGAGCCATTTTTTGTATTTTGGGTTAAACGCAAAGGTCGCAAAGAAATAAGGAAAAATCCTCTCGTGCATCTCGAGAAAATTTTGGCAGGTAGACATTTTACATAATAGATGTAATTCTGTTTCAATATTTTGTATCTGCCTCCTTTTTTATACAGCTATTACATTTGCTCAGGAGAGGGAACAGACGATAACGCTGCTGACGTCCTCTTTTTCGTTCTCCCCCTTACTAAGGGGGAGTCAGAGGGGGTCATACGATTAGAGCGCATCCAATGCCCCTTGTTCTCATTAAAACGGAGCAAGCTTTATAGCCATATTTTTCATTATGAGTATTAAAATTACTCAGTTTGTGAAGAAGGCACCTGGCGGGAACAATCCCAGGGGGATCTGAGGGAGGAGTTGGTGCCGGGAGACAACAACTTCACCACTCAGTCCCTCTCCTTCCCCGTAGGGATGCCTTTGGCACGAAAGGAGAGGGATGACCACACCCCTCCCTTCCTCAAACAGAAGCCTAAGCAAGTCGCATAGGCATATTTTGTTAGTTCATTCGTGTTCATTTGTGTCAATTCGTGGTTTCTCCCAAGGGGATCCCTTACCGGATATAGTGGACTCATTTATCTGTTTCTGATTGTTCATCCGATCGGCAATAAGGAATCATTCCCCTGTCAACTCATCCAGGAGGGTTCGCACCTGGTCCGGTGACTGATAGACCTCGGCCCGGATGCCGAATTCCCGGGCGGCCTGACTATTTTCCGGCAGATCGTCGATGAACAGAGTCTGTTCAGGTACCAGGTGATGGGTATCAATCACGTACCGGTAGATGTCCGGTTCCGGCTTTCGCATATGGATCTCATACGACAGCACAGCAGCATCCGCCCAGGTCACCAGACCGAATCGTTCCTCAATCGCCGGGATATCAATGGCATTGGTGTTGGAGAGCAAAATGACCTCAACCCTGTTCCGATATGCCTCGATAACGTCTATCAATTCCTGATTGGGAGAGAAACTTTCGCCCATGATGGATGCCAGCTCTTCCACCGAGAGATTCGCGTCAGAGTCAAGCGCTTCCAGCATCCGGTCGATGAATTCCTCTCCGGAGATGGTCCCCAGTTCCAGTTCCCGATGCAGCGGATGGTCTACCAGGTAGGGGACCAAATCCTGGGGCGTACAGGCTAATTTCTCACTGAGGGGCCGGAGAGAGCTCTCCCGGTTTACATGGAGAAGTACATTGCCGATATCCGAAAGTAATACAGGGCGCATAAATATAACCACTCAGTTCCTTTGTTATAATTATTGACGGCTACAGATTCCGTTCACCGAATATAGTGGGAATATCCGATGATGACAAGACGCGCATCACTCCCTGTTGTCAGCAAGTCTCCTCCGGAATAAATTTCTTCCCAGGGAAAAGGGCAACGTGCCGTAAAGGAGGAGCCCAGTGATCAAGTTCGCCATCTGTTGATGGATCCGGTCGTAGTGCTTATCCAGCAGACGAAACAGGCTCACCCGGCGCTGAAGCACAGAGGCAGGTTGGGAAGATCCCCGCTGATACGCTTTCGCCTGGGAGTAAAATAATATGGTATAACCGGCTGCTCTTAATCGCCTGCACCAATCCGTCTCATAAAAATACGCCGGGAAATTTTCATCGAAGAGACCGACCTTCCTCCACACCACTTTACTGGTCAGCCAGAGCAGGAGTGCGGCGCCTTCCACCTCCCGGAAGACCCGGTGACTGAAATCTCCCATGTGCCAGCCGTTGAAATATCGACTGGCGGGAAACACTCGATCAAATCCAAGACAGGAGGCAATCACATCTTTATGGGTGGGAAATCGTCGGCAATGCGGCAGAATGGTGGCATCAGAATATTGTATTTGAGGCGTAATCAGCCCGGTGTTGCGATCACCCCGGAGATATTCCACCATCATTCCCAGTGATTCCGGGTGGAGCTGGATCCAGGGCTGCATGAGAAGGATGTACTCACCGCCGGCGCTCTCGATTCCCCGATTCCATGCGCCGGCGGGTGAGTCCGGCCTCCGGATTTCGACGAACCGTGGCGTAATGGATTCCTGCCGGAATTCATTCAGCAAGGAACGGATTTGAGCAGATTTATGAAGGCCGACCAGGACGATCTCCGAATCCATGTAACGCAGTTGACTTTTCAGAGCGGCGAGCGATTGATCGTGAATCTCGTTCTGGTCGGGCAGTGGAATGACGGCTGAAATGAGCGGCGGCATGTGCAGCGCGGATCGCCTAGTTTTCCTGCGTTTCCAAAAGTCGGGTGAGCTCGCGCTGTTCCCGGGCGATCTCTGCTCTGTTGGAAGCCTCCGGCGGAATCATCTTCAACACGGAGAGGGCGTTCTCATACAACCCTTGTGCCTTGAGCACTCGTACAAACGTTAATGTTGCCATTTTGGCGGGAATAGTGTCCTCTTCAGGGAGCGCATCTTCGCCGGATTGACCGGTTCCGGCTCCTGTCTCCAGTGCATCATCCAGATGTTCCAGGAGTTCTTCCGAAGAGTGAACCTTATCCTCCCGTTCAGCCTCCGGTACGGCCGGTTCCTGCTGCTGATCCGGAACCGCACGATGGTTTCGGTCTGCTGATTGCCCACTCTTCACCTGTTCGATGGTATCCACCAGCTCACGGAGGTGCTGTTTATCTTTGCCGTACAGATCAAATTTGGTCAGGTGCTGTCCTTCCCCCAGTGCAGGCTCCTTTGACGGCCGGGGGTCCCGTTCGGATTTACCCCGGTGCGATCCGGCTGTCACATCGGATTCCCTTCCACGCTTTTTCTCGCCGGATTCTGTCTTTCGCCGTTTGTGAATCAGCTGCATGGTGGCCCGGGCCAGCAGATGATTCCGATCCACATTCAGAAGTGCAACCGCGGCTGTATGGGCCTCTTTCAGTGTTAAATGCAGTTCTTCCGTCGTCAACAAGAGTCTGGCGGCGTGCAGACACATTTTGTCTGCGGCCAGAGCGTTCATCCAGCACCGCTTGGCGAAGGTCCTCTCGCCCCGCCGGAAGGCCGCTTTCCCAAGAATTAACCAGCCGGTAGCGAATTTCGGATGCGCCTTCATGCCCTGGATACAAAGAAGATAGGCCTGATCCACACGATCCTGGTCCAACAGGAGATCGGCGTACCAGGCAAACAGCGTCGACTGGGGATCTTCCTGCACATACTTCCGGAGGGCTTTCTCGGTTAACTGGGCCATCTTGTTATCGTGGAAATTGTTCTCTTCTAGTTACTTTCTGTGTGCAATCTACTTCGATTTTTGCCCTTTTTAAAGCTGAAAATTGGGCAGGAGGATTATGGGCGTGTGTGCTTTGGGTCGAAAAAGCAATGGGATATTTGCTTTCGGTTTTTTAAGCAGTAAACAGAGGAACTTATCGAGGACTGATATAAGTTTGACAAAATAACCGTGAATTGATGGATTTATCGCCGTTTAAATAACTGATAAAAGTACTGTATAGAATCGCTACACTTATCGCAATGAGTCAATTGTCATGTGAAGGACTATTTCTTACCTGAACCACGGTGTGCCAGCCATTGCTTAAAAGAACGCTGGCTCTCTCCTGAAGGTTGCGCACTGAAGAGGTTTTCAACGCTCACATCTTCATCAATATCAGGCCAGTGAATGCCCTCACCTTTTCCAATCAACCGCCAGTTATCCCGCTCTTCGGGTGTCGCGTGGCGCAGGCGTGGATACCACCCGAGTGGAACAGAAATTGTCCGTCCATCATCAAGATCCACAGTGAGCGAATCCTCAGTAACATGAACATGTTGCGCTTTTGCAGTCATACAGTTTTGTGGTTTTACACCTTTTGATTTCTTGCCTTCTTGTCTTCTCATCCCTACGTCTTCTCTCCCTCTCGACTACTTGCCAAAACCTATGGGGTATCGGATAGGGATTTTGAGTACTGGAGTTTTGAATTTTTGAGTTCTTGAACTCTTGACTTCTTGCTATAACAAACCCTTATTCACAAAACTGGTATATTCATCGCCGGCCACAATGATGTGATCACGGACCGGGATGCCCATCACTTTTCCGGCGTCCACCAGTTTTTTGGTGATGCTGATATCATCCGGACTGGGACTGGGGTTTCCGCTGGGATGATTATGCAGCAGGATAATACCGGCGGCGCTCTCGGCAACGGCGGTTTTAAAGACTTCCCTGGGATGCACCAGACTGGCGGTGAGGTGGCCTTTGCTGATCAGGACATCCCGTTCCACGTAGCTGGAATTATTCAGGATGATAATCCGGAATTCCTCGTGCTTGAGATTCTGCATGAGCGGGATATACATGGCAGCGATGTCTCTGGGAGAACGAACCGAGACCTTCTTCCTGGATTTACGCTCGGCTTCCAGACGGCGGGCCAGTTCGAAGGTGGCCATCAATGTGACGGACTTGGCATTTCCGATCCCATTGAATGCCTTGAGATCGCCGATGGTTGAGCTGGCCAGATTAGAGAGTCCCTGGGACTTTATTAACATGGTTTTCGCCAGATCCACTGCGGTCACGTACTGGGTTCCGCCTCCCAGGATAATCGCCAGCAGTTCGGCATCCGAGAGGTGACCGGCTCCGACTTTCATCAACTTCTCCCTGGGGCGTTCTTCTTCCGGCCATTCGGTGATCTTGCCGTGATAGGCAGTGGGCTCGTTGAGGTTCTCCGGCATAACGGAATCCTTTCCATCTATAAACAGAGCGACCGACTGCAACAGGCCGCAGGTTGGCGATTAGTTTATTCAATGCTGTAATAAGTGTAGTAGTGCCGAAAACCGGCGAATTTTACCGGTTCTTGCTGTCCAGGATGATGGTTACCGGGCCTTCATTCACCAGATGCACATCCATCATGGCGCCGAATTCACCGCTGTGCACCGGAACACCGGTCTCCTGCAGCTGACCGATAAAGTATTCATACAACACTGTGGCCTTGTCCGGATTCGCGGCGTCGATATAACTGGGACGACGCCCCTTCCGGGTATCCGCACAGAGCGTGAACTGGGAAACGACCAGCGCTTCTCCGTCCACATCCTGCACGGAGAGATTCATTTTATCGTCGTCATCGTTGAAAATACGAAGATTGGCGGCTTTATCCGCCAGATAGTCGGCATCGTCTTCGGTGTCATCCTCAAATACGCCCAGCAGAATCACCAGACCAAAATCGATGGCGCCGGACGTGGTCCCATTGACGTCAACCCGGGCATCCCTGGCTCGCTGTAACACGGCAATCATCAGTCAAACCAGACGTTCTTGTGTCCGAATCGCTGACGGAGTGTTTTCACCAGTTGGGGATCCGGGGAGACCGTAAAACTCTTGGTCCGCACGATCCGGGTGTTCTTCTCTGCTGTATTGAGGTGAAATAACAGGTCGCACTCCCCATCGTACCGGGCGGTGAGCCTCCTCAGATCTTCCACATCCGTCACCTTCATTTTATCAACTTCCAGATTCAGGTGCAGATTCTTTGCATATTTCTCCTGGGCACGGTTCAACGGAACGGCGGAGGTGACGATTAATTTCATTTCATCCTCATCCCGCGCCTGATCAGACAATCGTCCTTCGATGAAAATCATTTTTTCCGGTTTCACGAAGGACCGTACTTCCGCAAAGATATCCGGAAAGAGCACCAGTTCGGCTTCACCCTGCAAGCCCTCCAGTGTCACAAAGGCCATTTCTTTATTGTCCCGCCTGGTATAATGAATTTTCATGTCGGCGATCAGCCCGCCCACCTTCACCGTTTCAACATTTTGCAGAGATTCCGGATCAGCCAGATCGATATTATTGAAGGCATTCAGCACATCTTCATATTTTTGCAGGGGATGTCCGGTGAGATAAAAGCCCATAAGCTCCTTTTCGGCGTGCATTTTTTCCTGTGCGCTCCAGGGTTCGGTCTCCGGCAACAACGGCGTGCTGATCACACTTTCCACTCCACCGGAGACGCTGCCGAAGATGTCCACCTGGGTATCGGACTTTTGCGCCTGGTAGCGCTGGCCGAACTGCAGTGCCGTATCCACGGTTTCGAATTTCTGCGCACGGTCGCCGGGGAGTGAATCCATGGCACCCGCTTTGATCAGGCTCTCGATGACCTTCCGGTTTATCAGATGCAAATCGACCCGTTTGACGAAATCGAATATCGAAGTATACTCGCCGCTGTTCTCTCGTTCGGCAGCGATGTTTTCCGCAGCTTTCAAACCGACGTTTTTGATAGCATTCAATCCGAATACGACGGCATTCTCCCTGGGATAAAAATTTGCCTCACTGGTATTGATATCCGGCGGCAGTACTTCGATCCCGTTCTTCCGGCAGTCGTTGGTGAGAATTACCACCCGATCGGTGTCGGTCATTTCACTGGTTAAACTGGCTGCCATGAATTCGGCGGGATAGTACGTTTTCAGATACGCGGTTTTGCAGGCAATTTGGGCATACGCCGTGCTGTGGCTTTTATTGAATCCGTACTGGGCAAATTTGACGATATGGTTAATGATCTCTTCCGCCGTTCCGGGTTCCAGTCCGTTGTCAACCGCCCCGTCCACGAATTCTCTGGCCAGCTGGTTCATCACCTTCTTCTTCTTCTTCCCCATGGCCTTGCGCATAATATCCGCTTTGGCCAGGCTGAAACCGGCCACCTCGTGCGCAATCTGCATCACCTGTTCCTGGTATACAATAATCCCGTAGGTATCCTTGAGAATGGGTTCCAGGGAGGGATGGATGTATTTCACTCTTTCCTTACCGTACTTCCGGGCAATATAGTCATCAATCATATCCATGGGACCCGGCCGGTACAGGGCGTTCATGGCAATCAGATCTTCGAAGGCATTCGGCTGCAGCTTGCGCAGGTATTCTTTCATCCCGGAGGATTCAAACTGAAAAATGCCTGTGGTATTGCCTTCGGCGAAGGTGTTGTACACTTTCGGATCCTTCAGGGAAATGTTGTCGATATCGACCTCGATATTGCGGGTTTCTTTGACCAGATCAACGGTGTCTTTGATGACTGTCAGCGTACGCAGTCCCAGGAAATCCATTTTCAGGAGACCAACTTCTTCCAGGTTATTCATATCCCACTGGGTGGTGACGTCGCCATCGGGGGATTTATACAGGGGGACATACTCGGTCAATTTCCCGGGAGCAATCACCACTCCGGCGGCATGGATAGAGGCGTGCCGGTGCATCCCTTCCAGCACTCTGGAATAGTCGATCAGTTTTTGATGCTCTTCATCCTGCGCTTCGACCTCCTGCAGCTCCTTCACCTGATCGATGGCGTCCTCCAGTTTGATATTCAGGGTATTGGGCACCAGCTTGGCGATCCGATCCACTTCACCGTAACTCATTCCCAGCACCCGTCCGACATCCCGGAGCACGGCTTTTGCCTTCATGGATCCGAAGGTAATAATCTGGGAAACGCTGTCCTCTCCGTAGCGCTCCCGGATGTAGTCGATCACTTCATTCCGCCGGTTATAGCAGAAGTCGATGTCAATATCGGGCATGGAGATGCGTTCCGGATTCAGGAACCGCTCGAACAGCAGATTATATTCGATGGGATCGATATCAGTGATGCCCAAGGCATAGGCGACCAGACTCCCGGCGGCCGAACCGCGTCCCGGGCCGACCGGGATGTCATGCTGTTTGGCGTAATCCACGAAATCTTTCACAATCAGGAAGTACCCGGCAAAACCCATGTTTTTGATAATACCCAACTCATGGTCCCGCCGCACCTGCAACTCCGGCGTCAGGTGATTATATCGATAGCGGAGTCCCTGATCCGTTAATTTCTGCAGGTACCTGTTTGCATCCGAGGCGTCCTCCTCTGCGGGGATGGGAAATTCCGGCAGGAGGTGCTTCCCCGTTTCAATGTCCACATCACACATTTCCGCAATAGCGGTGGTGTTTTCCATGGCTGGCATGTCATCCGGAAAGAGCGCGAACATTTCATCCTGGGATTTAAAATAAAACTCGGGGGTGGCATAGTTGATTCGCTTTTCGTCGGTAATTAATTTTCCGGTGCCAATACAGATCAGGGCATCGTGGGCTTCATGATGCTCACGCCGCATATAGTGGCTGTCGTTCGTGACTACCAGTGGAATACCGGTTTCCCCGGAAATCTTGCGCAATCCCTCCCGAACGATATCCTCTTCCTTAATAAAGTGACGCTGTAACTCGAGGTAATACTGCCCGTTGAAAATTTCGTAATGTTCCAGCGCCTCCTTTTTGGCTCCCTCGTAATCTCCATTCAGCAATTTTTCCTGGACGGCACCTTTTACACAGGCAGCAGTCGATATCAATCCCTCGCTGTAGGTTCGAAGCAGATCTTTGTCCACCCGGGGCCGATAGTAGAAACCTTCCAGATACCCGAAGGAGACCAGTTTCATGAGATTTTTCCAGCCGGTGTGATTCTGCGCCAGCACCACCAGATGATTATACCCCCAGCCGCCACGATTGGTGGTCTTTTTCTCGAACCGCGACCCGCGGGCGACGTACAATTCGCATCCCAGAATCGGTTTGATTCCGGCGGATTTTGCTTTTTTATAAAATTGAATGGCACTGAACAGATTCCCGTGTTCGGTAAGTGCCACTGCGGGCATGTCATTCTCCACAGCGGCCTCAACCAGATTATCTATGGTACAGGCACCATCCAGGAGGCTGTAATCGCTGTGATTGTGTAGATGGACGAATTCGCTCATATTTCTAACGTCTATTTTTGAGTTAAAAAGAACCGGCGAATACCGCCAGGAGCCCAACAAACATGTCGGCTTTCAGCACCTGACTGAGGTGTCGATATTCTGCTGCTGTTCCGGCATTCCACAGTCGAATGATAATATAGAGAATCGGCGGGTTAACCCCAACCAAAACCAGAAGCAAATACACCATATTATATATGTTTAAAACATAGGGTATGAATACGCCAAAAATCAACAAAAGAAACAAGAGTGTAGTGAAAATTTTCGTTCGGCTTTCTCCCAGGAGAATCGGGAGAGTTCTCGCCTGCGCAGCAGCATCCGCCTCCTTGTCTTCCAGGTCTTTAATGATTTCCCGGCCCCAGGTATACAGCAGTCCCATATACGCTGGCGGCAGCGCCGCCCGGATATTCCCGAATGCAGCGGCTCCATACAGGAATGCCACGGCAATCATAATGGACACCACTACATTCCCGATAATGGGCTGCCGTTTCCACCACCTGGAGTATCCCTCCAGTACGAATGCGGAACCGGCTGCGATAAGGAGCAGTAGGGGGCCAAGGAGCACGGAGGCCAGCAGACCAGCAGCGAAAAGTCCGTACGCAAACCAGCGGGCGTTGTTCCGGGGAATGGCTCCCGATGATAACGGCCGATGTGGTTTATTTATCTTATCGATCTCATAATCATAATAGTCGTTAATGGCGTTTGCCCCGCCTGTCATGACCGCCGCTGTGAGCACGGCATACCAGAGAGTACTCTCCGCCTGCAGGTTGCCGGTTAAGTGTCCGCCCAGCAGAATTCCCAGTGCCCCGATGAACGAGTTCAACGGGCGCATCAATCGAATATAATGCAGTATCTGCTCCATCGAGACTATGGCCGGACCTGCAGTATTCGTCCCTGATCATTGTAGTCCCGGAAGACGGCGAGATCTTTCCAATCAGCGCTCTGAAAGAGTTCTTTCACCGCAGGGAGTTGATGGGAGCCTCCGATCTCAATTAGGAGCAGGCCCTGGTTTACCAGCCACTGCTTTGCACTCGTGGCAAACCGCCGGAAAAACAGCAGCCCATCCTCCGCGACCAGTGCTTCCATTGGTTCGTAATCGCGGATGTCTTTCCCCAGGGTGGAGAATTCATCCCTCCCGACATAGGGTGGATTGCTGACGATCAGGTGATATGGACCGTCCGGAGGCGCTTCCTCCAGAATATCCTGCCGGATAAATCGCACCCGTTCTTCCACTTTATTCCGGCGGGCATTATCCCTGGCCACCTCCAGCGCCGGCCCGGAGACGTCGATTGCCGTAACCGTCGCCTTCTTCACCAGGGCGGCAATACTGACCGCAATGCATCCACTCCCGGTACCGATATCGAGTACGGTTACGAGGTCTTCGGAGTGGCTGCGAAGCCAATCAACCGCGTGTTCCACCAGCAATTCCGTCTCCGGGCGGGGGATTAACACATCTTCGTTCACCCGAAAGGGCATTCCCATGAATTCTGTTTCGCCGATGATATATTGGACCGGCTTATGATTGAGCCGTTGTTTTAACAGGGACTTAAACTCGGAGAGTTCCGGACGGGTTAACGGCTTTTCAAAATCCGTATACAGGTCAACCCGTGAGCACTGAAGCACCGAGCAGAGCATCCATTCCACATCGCTGCGCGGCGTGGCAAATCCTTTTTCTTTGAGATAATTTGCTGTCCAATTCACCAGTTCCAGCACTCGCCATGTGCGGGTGGTATCGGAAACGTCGGTCATGTTCCCTTCACTTTTCACCTGACGTTAATATATACTGCGATTTTGGAAATACCCAGGAAGGTATCAGAAGAATAGGAGAAGCCGCACTCAGACAGCTTCCAGTTTTTCCATCCGATCGGTCACTCTCAGCTGCTCCATCATCTCATCGAGGTTACCACTCATCACCTCGTCCAGGTTGTGAGCAGTATAATTGATCCGGTGATCGGTTATCCGGCCCTGGGGGAAATTATAGGTCCGTATTTTTGCGCTTCGATCACCGGAACTGACCATTGATTTTCGTTGTTCGTCGCGTTTTTTCTGTATCTCTTCCTGCTTTTTGGCCAGTAACCGGGAGCGAAGCACTTTTAACGCTTTCGCTTTATTTTTGTGCTGTGATTTCTCATCCTGGCACTGCACGACCAATCCGCTGGGAATATGGGTGATCCGCACTGCCGAATCAGTGGTGTTAACACTTTGTCCACCGGGACCTGTCGAACGATACACGTCGATGCGCAGTTCATGGGGATCGATGTCAACATCCACCTCTTCTGCCTCCGGAAGGACTGCCACAGAGGCTGCGCTCGTATGAATCCGGCCGCTGCTTTCCGTTTCCGGAACGCGCTGTACCCGATGCACCCCGCTTTCATATTTCATGACACCGTACACTCCTTCACCGCTCAGTGAGAAAATGATTTCCTTGAATCCGCCCACCCCGGTAAGACTGCTGGAGAGCTCTTCGGGCGTCCATCCTCTGGATTCCGCATACCGGAGATACATCCGGTACAGGTCTGCCGCAAACAGGGCGGCCTCTTCGCCACCGGTGCCAGCCCGGATTTCCATAATGGCGTTTTTTTCATCATTGGGATCTCTGGGAATTAACAGCCTCCGGACTTCCTGGGCCAGATTTTCCCGCTGGTGATAGAGGTCATCCAGTTCGTCATTCACCAGTTCTTTCAACTCCTCATCGTCGCCTTCCAGTATCTCTTCATCTTCCTGAATCCGATCCTGTACCTCCCTGAACGGTTTATAGACCTCGACAACTTCCGAGAGTTCGTTGTGCTCTTTCGATAACTCCCGGAACTTCTGGGTATTGTTAATAACGGCAGGATCGGCTAACTGTTGTGTTATTTCGTTGTATCGATCCTGAATTTTCTCCAGTTTTTCCAGTAATTCGGTATAATTATTTTCAGTCATGCCACAGCCTCAGCGATATATTCTTTTCCGGCATAGTGTTCATACGCATCCCCGAAAGCATCCTTCAAAGCGGTGATAGCCACCTCCACCTGCCCTTCGTCCGGTTCATTGGTCGTAATGCGCTGGAGCCACAAACCCGGCTGCGCCACCGCCCGAAACAGCAGTTGGTGCATATTCGCACTGGTGACTTTGATCACCTCATAGGATGCTCCCGCAACCACTGGCAAAAAAAGCAGATGCAGCGCAATACGCATGGGCAGGTTAATCATGCCGAATATTGCCATGGTAAACGTGTCAAGCACCGCATAGATAAGAATAGCTGCCAGCAACACAATAAATAAAAAGCTGGTACCACATCTGGGATGAAAGGTGGTGAAGTGTCTGGTGTTATCCCAATTGAGTTCCAGTCCCGATTCAAACGTAAAAACCACTTTGTGTTCGGCCCCATGGTATTCAAACAACCGCTTCACATCATGTATCATTGAGATGAGGAACAGATAGAGGAGAAAAAAGAAAATTCGAAATCCTCCGGCAACCAGATTAAACGTGAACATCTGCTTCTCGATATTTAATAATCTGGTTGTAATCCAGAGCGGAGCGATCAGGAAGAGGCCGATGCCTACCAGTACCGCAACCGCAGTGGTGAGAAACGTAGCGAACTTATTTTCCTTGTAGTCTTCCGGATGCTCTTCCTCATCCCGGATTGCCATGTCGGCGGACCATTGCAGGGTTCCCATCCCAATTTTCAGAGATTCGAACAGCGCGACCGCTCCCCTGATTAATGGCCAGGTGGCGCAGGTGAATCGCTCCTTTAAGAGGGCATATTCGTGTTTATCGACGGTAATGGAATCATCTTTCCGCCGAACCGCCGTGGCATATCCGCCGGGCACACGCATCATCACTCCTTCAATGACTGCCTGCCCTCCAACCAGAATAGCAGATTTAGCGGCAATGAGGAGTGAAAGCAGCGGGAGGTTCATGCAGGATTACTCTTTCTCTTTTTTCTTGGCCTTTTCTTCTTGCTGCGTTTCTTTTTTCTTCTTCCCATAGCGTAATTCGAACTTATCGATCCGACCGGCCGAGTCCACCATTTTTTGCTTTCCGGTGAAAAACGGATGACATTCGGAACATATTTCTACTTTCAGGTCCCCTGACGCAGATCGAGTCTGAAAGGTATTTCCACAGGAACACGTGACGGTGACAACATCGTATTCCGGATGAATATCCTGTTTCATGTGATGTTCACTCCTTTACCTGTTTTAACATATTCCCTAAGTTGAACGATACGAGCTTCGCGAAGTATCGCTTTCCCTAAGGGATCCCTTTGGGATACTTAGGGAAAACCCCGACTGAGAAAATGTGTGTTTTCACCGAATGGGTGCGGA
>CAYPST010000089.1:0-17437 GCA_964413425.1 uncultured bacterium | reverse complement strand
GCCGCCTTCTCCAGAATCCCCTGGTAGACCATCCACTTGGAGAAAAAGCCGTTAAAAGGCGGAATCCCGGAGATGGACAAGGCCCCGATCAGTGCCATGACAAAAGTGGCCGGCATCAATTTTCCCAGGCCGCCCAGGTCATCCAGGTTGTTGGTTCCGGCCTGCTTTTCCACCGAACCAAGGGTGAGAAACAGGTCGGATTTATAAATAGTATGGTTCACCATATGAAATAATCCACCTGCGAAGGCCAACACACTGCCGCTGCCGACGCCCATGATCATGTACCCGACCTGGCTGACCGCGTGATACCCCAGCAGCTTGCGTCCGTTGTGCTGAATCATGGCCATCATCACAGCCGTGATCACAGTTAATGCGCCCAGGGTGATCACAATCAGGTTCATCAGGAGCTGGACGGTAAACAGGGTCAGCATCATCCGCGCCAGCAGGTAAATCCCCAGCAGCTTGTCCAGCGAGGCCGGCAGAAACGCGGCGCTTTCCACGGGGGCGTCTTTGGCAAAATCCGGCACCCAGGTATGGAATGGAAATCCTCCCGCTTTGGTGAACGCCGCTATCAGCAGGAACAGAAAGGCGAATACCGAAGCGGAATTTCCCAGTGGAATGTTGATCGCTCCCAGTGACCAGGGGGTCCCTGGAGCCAAAAATATCATCATGGCAAATCCCAGAATCAGGAACGCATCGCTTCCTCCAATAAGAATGAATGTCTTTTTTGCGGTTTTCGGCGTACCATCCGTTTCACCGAGGAGCGCGAACAGATACAGCGTCAATCCGGACAGCCCCCAGAAGGTCAAAAAACTGACGATATGATCACTGACCACGACTCCGTTACAAAACGCCACCGTCAGCGGATAGAGGATAAAAAACGGCTTTTCGATCCCGTGCCGGACTCCCTTCAACGAGAAAATCAGAATGAGCAGACTCAGAATCTGGATAAACAGGGTGACGAATGCCCCCATATTATCTGTGGCAAAAATTACCGTATCGAACAGGGAAAGGTCACTGGCCGGTGCTCCGAATAAGGCAAACGAAAGGATCAACGTCACCACCAGCCCGAGCACGGTCAGGACCTTACGGAAGACCACTGGCAAGAGCAAATTAACAACGGCGATACCGAACGGTAGAATAACCAGTAAACCGAGCACACTACTTTCCATGGATGTCCCTCCTGATTTGGGCCGTTTTCTCCCGTGAGAGTTGCAACAGATCTATGTCATACGGCTTCCGATCCGGATCCACGAGTTTCAGTGATCGTTCGGTACAGCAGTAGCACGGGTCCACCGATGCGGTGGTAATCAGGGCATCCGCCAGCGGGATCCCTTTGCAGGAAGCAGCATAGGTCGGAATATTCACGTAACTGGGTGCCCGCACCTTATGCCGGATCGGCCGGTTGGTCCCGTCGGTGCGGACATAATGAAACACTTCCCCGCGGGGGGCTTCATATCGCCCGATGCCTTCTCCGGGAGAAACCTCCTCCACATTGTTCAGAATAGTCCCATTCTTCTTTTGCAGGTACTCCAGGCACTGCCGGACAATTTTAACTGATTCCAGGGTCTCAAGCACACGGACTACCAGTTTATCATACACATCCCCGTTTTCCAGCACAATCTCCTCAAAGTCGACCAGTTCATACGCATCGAGTGGCTCATCCTTTCGTACGTCGCCCCGCACCCCGGAAGCCCGGGACGTTGGTCCCACTGCACAATAGTCCACGGCATCCTGATGGGACAACACCCCCACTCCTTTCAACCGGGATTTGAGGACCGGATCATCTTTGGCCGCTTTGGCCACCATGTGCATTTTCTTTTCCAGCATGTTCAGAGTTTCCATGGCTTCCGGCACCGACTCCGGATCCACGTCTTTGGCTACGCCGCCGACCCGCATCATCCCGTAATGGTTCCGGTTCCCGGAGACAATCTCACAGAGTTCCAGCACCGGTTCCCGGTATTTCCACGACCACATCCAGAGGGTATCGTAGCCGATGAAATGGCCGGCCAGTCCAAGCCAGAGGAGATGGCTGTGAATGCGTTCCAGCTCGCCGATTAACGTACGGATGTATGCGGCTCTCGGCGGAATTTCGATATTATCGACGTCTTCGACCGCGTGGACACAGGCCAGGGGATGGGAGGTTGAGCAAATCCCGCAAATCCGCTCCACCAGGTAGATCGACTGGGTAAAGGTTCTGGACTCGGAGAGAAATTCGTGTCCCCGGTGCATCCAGCCGATATCCAGATCGATATCCACCACCGTCTCGCCGTCCACTACCATTGTGAAGTATTCCGCTTCTTCCAGTAACGGGTGATATGGCCCAACCGGAATGGTATTCTTGCTCATGACAACCTCCTGAATCTATACGGTTGATCGAGGTTCTGGGGGTGTTCTTTGGAAAGCAGCCGTTCCGGACGGGGATGCCCGTCGAACGTGATCCCCCAGTATTCCATCATCTCCCGCTCAATCCATTCGGCGCCCTTCACGATGGGCGTAATCGAGTTCATCCGGGGATTCTCTTTGTCGGTCATGAGCACGCGCGGGCAGTAATAATCGCCCCTGGCATCATCCGAGAAGTGATAGAGGACTTCTATCCCGCTGTAGACCTCCATGGCTGTGGCTGTTGACAACCGACATCCCATGGTATGAAACAAATATTCCACGACTTCGCGGAGATGTGTATTATCGACATCGATATACAACCGCTTTTTCTTCCGAATCGAGCTGCCGATTTTCTCATCCATCACCGACAGGAACTCATCCATTTTATGCATTGAGCACCTCCATCAATTTGGCAACACCTGCAATCATGGCCTCCGGTTTCGGCGGGCAGCCGGGGATGTACATATCAATCGGGATCACATCTTCCCGCACAGGCACACGATTGTAACTCTCCTTGAAGCAGCAACCGGAAGCAGGGCAGGTGCCTACTCCCACCACGAAAACCGGTCTTGGCGCCTGTTCATAAATATGTTTCACCTTGGGTGCCACTTTTTGATTGATGATACCCGACAGCAATATCACATCCGCATGCCGGACCGATCCCACCAGTTTGATGCCGAACCGTTCGACATCGTACCGGGGAGTGAGCAAATCCAGGATCTCAATATCACAATTGTTGCACGGAGAAGCGCTCACATGGAACACCCACAAGGATTTAGCAAGGCGTTTATTATACCATCCCATTTTACACTCCTATCACGGCTAGAATAATTGCAATGAATGCAAGCGGCGTCGCATATTTCCAGAAGAAATTCAGGGCGGTGTCAATTCGTACCCGGGGATTGGTGTTTTTAATCACAATCATCAACACTACAATCAGCAAGTACTTCAGAACAGCCCAGAGGATACCCAGACCGGAGAGATGAAACCCGCCCCAGAAGAGCAGCACGAGCAGGAACGGAAAGATCGCCCACATCATGTAATGATTCAGTTTCCAGAACGCCAGCGGCCCGCCGCTGTATTCCATGAACGGCCCTTCCACGATTTCAGTCTCCGCTTCCGGGATGTGAAATGGCGGCAGGGTCATCTTTGCCTGAATACAGAGCAACCCGATGAGAAAGGCAATCACCCCGGACACCGACCCGACGAACGCTCCCTGGGCCGTTTGTGCTGCAATAATCTCGCTCAGCTGTAACGCATATCCCGCTTTGATGATCGGCACCAGCAGCACCAGGATAAACGCCAGTTCATCTGCCAGCAGCAGTTTGATCTCCCGTCCTCCCCCGATACTGGCATACACATTCCCGCTCGAAGTGCCACCCAGTACCACCATAACGGAATAGACCATCAGGAGATACATCACCACGATCAGGTCACCGGCAAAGCCCTGCAGGAAGAAAAGCGCCCCGCCGATCATAGTCGATATCAGCACCAGTGTTCCGAAAGCCACAAAGGGAGCCGCCACAAACAGGGAATGAATGCCATCCCTGACAATGATGGTTTCTTTCCCCAGCAGCTTGAAGAAGTCATTAAAATTCTGGAATAATGGCGGCCCGACCCGGAACTGAAAGCGTGCCGATACCTTGCGATCAACCCAACCCACCAGCAGTCCGAGCACACTGGTAAAAAGTAATCCCGGGAAGATGAACAGATAGAGAATTGCAGCTGCGATATTCATACCCTACCCTCCTTGTGGCGCCAGCTCGGGCTTTTAATAGCGAGGTGATCTCCTGAGAAGTAGATATGATTCTCCGGATCCTCCTGCTCCATTTCCACCATCCGGAAACTGCCGTTGGGAGCAGACTCGACACAGGCCGGGATATACTTCGGATCTTCCTGCAGCTGATTCAGACAATAATCACACCTGTTAGTCACATAATTGATGACCTCCGGGAAAATGGTACCGAACGGACAGGCTAATACACAGCTCTTGCAGCCGATGCAGCGCATGTTATACCGTTTTATTGTGCCGGAGTCCAGCCGCTCCAGAGCATCTTTGGGACAGGCTGTCACACAGAACGCCTCTTCACACTGCCGGCAGTAGGAGGCGAATTCCGCTACTTCCAGCAGCGAAAACTGTCCCTGATTCTTTCGATGGAAGAGATATTCGCATTCGATCTCCTCCACCGGAACTCCGGACTCGGTTAGTGAGGGGATGTCAATGAATAATTTTTTCATTCCCAGATCCCTTCCTCATTTTTGATCTGATCGTAGGTAAAAACCGGACCATCTTTGCAGGCATAATAATTTCCCACCATGCAGTGCCGGCACTCACCAAATCCGCAGTACATTTTCTTTTCCATGGAGAGATAAATACTCTCTTCGGGATAGCCATACTCCAGCAGATCCAGGGTTCCGAACTTCATCATGATAGGCGGGCCGCACACGATGGCGGGGTTTCCGTCCGGCTGAAGGTCCACCTGTTCCAGGAGCTTGGTAACGAGACAGACGTCTTCGCTCCACTCCTCGCCTTCCGGTACCTCGTCGACTGCCCGGAGCAGGGTGACTCGTTCATGGCTGCGCCATTCCTCAATTTCCTCTTTGTAGATACAGTCTTCGGGAGTTTTCGCACCGGCACAGAAGGTGATACTGTTATACTTTTCTTCCTCATGCAGGAGTGTTTTGAACAACGAACGCAGCGGCGCCAGCCCGCATCCGCCACCCAGAATAAGCAGGTCCTTGCCCTGGAATTTCTCCAGAGGATAATGCGACCCGTAGGGGCCACGTAATCCGAGAACATCTCCGACTTCCGTCTGGTGGACATGCTCAGTGACAAAGCCGGTTTTCATAATGGTAATATCCATGTTCTCGGCGATGAAATGCGAAGACGAGGGCGTGAAGGGTGCCTCTCCCACGCCGGGAATGGTCAATTCGATAAACTGGCCTGTGCGGAACGAAATCGGCTGTTCCGGCCGGACCCGGAGCGTTCGAATCAGCGGAGATTCTTGCCGTATCTCATAGATTTCAGCCGGTATGACCTCATATGGATTTTGCATGTATTCTTTCTCCTCAGATTTACATGGTTTCCACAGGGGTTGCTTCCAACTCCTTCGCAGACCGATCCATGATGTTTTTGAGCACCGATCTGATGTCAATATTCCCCGGACACGCATCCACACATCTCCCGCATCCCGTGCACCCCAGCATATCAAAATCTCCGGGCATAAGGGTAAATTTGCAGAGATATCGATGCCGAAAGCGTTGAGTCATCTCCGGCCGGGGCGTTCCGCCGCCGGCGACCCGGGCATACCCGAATAACTGGCAGGAGTCATAACTGCGGACTTTTATGAATTGCTCAGCCGTGGTCTCATCGTTGAGTATCAGACAGTAACAGGTTGGACAGATATTGGTGCAGGCACCGCACCCGACACATGAGGTCGATTCTTCTTCCCAGTGTTCCATATCCGCAGCCCTGAGATCTTCATAGGCATCAGATCTGAAGTAGGATTGGTTAGCCTCATGTAACCTGTTGACCATTTCCTGTCTGCGCTGGTTCACCCTGTCCCGATGCTCCGGAGTGGCTTCCTCCCAGGGAGTCTCCTTCTTCAATAATGCGACGAAATCTTCTCCTTTTCCGGATCCGGTGGTGACGAGATAGGAATCGTCAATCCTGGAAAGATTGACATCATATCCCTTCTCCGGATAGGGCATTCCGTTCAACAGAATACAGTGGCAACTGGGCGCGAAATCGGTACAATCAGCACTGACCACCGTAACCGATTCGCGCCAATGTTTATACGCCGGATCCACAAATTCCTCGTTTATCAACGCCCTGTCCATGAGGATCAGGGCCTGTAAATCACATGCTTTCACTCCCGCCACCAGCTGCTTCCCGGATGGATACTCCGCCGGGAGCACATGCTCACGAAACCGGTAGAAAAAGGTTTTTACCGGGTCGACCGTACGATATCCATCTATGGAAGAATCTGTGTCCTCATCAGCTTCCGCCAGAGATGTAAAGAAATACTCGCCATTCTCGAGATTTGACGATTTGAAAGGTAGCCAGACGTTGTGGAATGCCCCTATTTCACCGGCAGCGAGTTTATGGAAAAATGCAAACAGGTCTTCGGATTTTACTATCATTGTTCACTCCGGCCTTTGTTCATTGATAAATGTGAGGTTGGATACACGATAGTTGTTTGAAGTGTACAATCCGGTACCCCAACTTTTGAGCTGCAAAGTACGTTGTGCGCTGAAACTTCCATTAAAAATCCCTCATTTCTCCGGGGGAGAAACGTATACTTCCGTCTAATGTTTTCTGATAGAATAGTGGTAGAATCCAGGATAAAGGTGAAAGATTGATAGGCATTGAAAATAAAAGATTCTGCGCTGTCAGAAGTTACCATAGTAATCAGGGAATCCGCGTTATACAGCATTCAACAACCAATCGTTTGCACTGGAAATCCGGAGAGGTTAGAGCATCTGCGCCTTTATTCTATATTCTTCCGTGCATACCGCATTGTCACTCTCCTAATCGCCTTCACACCGGACCGTCAATCGAGAATCGAATCCGAGTAATAAGTAAATCCTTATTCCGCTATCGGTAGATGATGATCTTTCCAGACATTTTGTTCAAAAAGAATGCCAGATACATCGTCCCCTGAATTCTCCGGAAAGAATTAATAATACTATGACTTTACCGGTATGAATACCCCGCTGCCCATCTTTGTCCGCCAAATTGTATTTCTAATATTGAGAAATTATTGTTTAATATTTCAACAACTCAAGCGCATCCAATACATGATTCCATTGATGGACGGACACAGAGAATAACAGATCTCCGGTATCTGCGTGATACAATTTAAGGCGCTGATTTCTATCAAGTTTGTAATAATACCACCAAACATACATCCGTAAATTTTAGATTTCTTCCCCCTGATGGAAACATTATTTTATAACAGACATGAAATAAGGGCCGGATAATGACCGGCCTGAAAGAAGGACCATGAAAGACCGTATTGAAGCAATATCCTGCCTGATTCCCGCCATTCACGGAATGTATTACACGACTCCTCTTCATACCTCTGGCTGTTTCGTATGATTTTTCTCCCGACTGCGATAAGTACTTATCAGCACCCCACCCATGGAAGTGGAACCCTTTCCGATGGCAGAAGAGAGAGTTGAGATGACATGGATCTTGCACAGTACGCGGCCACTGTGTCTCTCTAACGAACACATATCAGTTACCTTTGCATTCCATGGAATTGTCAGACCAATACAGAGATTATCGGCAACCGATAACTAACAAGGTGGTAGAGAATGTCAAAAAATATTTTCATTGCCGCGACAGAACCGAACAGCGGTAAAAGCGCGATTTCCATAGGATTACTGGAAGCGTTCGAACGAATCGTTCCTGATGTGGGATATATCAAACCCATCGGTCAGCGATTCCGTAATAATAACAGGTTCGACGAAGACGCTTCGCTTATTAAGGAAGTTTTTCATCAGGATTCCGATCTGGAAAATATGAACCCGGTCTCAATGAAAGATATCCAGAATGATAAAGATCAAGCCATCGAACGGATCATGCGCGCGTACAACAAAATCGCCGAAAATAAGAATGTGGTGGTTATCGAGGGCACGGATTATACCAGTGCCACCTCCGCCCTCGAGTTTGATATCAATGCGGATATCGCAAAGAATTTAGGTGCGCCTGTGTTATTGGTAGCCAACGGCGCTGGGAAAACAGTAGATGATATCATTTCCAATGTCACTGAATGTCGGGATTCATTTCAGGAAACCGGTTGTGATTTCCTCGGCGTGATCGTCAATAAATTAGACGCGGATGATTACGGAGCCACCTATGAACAGATACGAGAATTTTTGGAGAAAGATAAGACCATATTGTTCGGCATTCCCCCGTATTCGGTAACACTCGCCAGACCGCGATTACTGGATGTGGCCGAAGAGTTGGAAGCCCGGGTGATCTATCGCGGCGATGATTTATCGAAGATCGTCGTCGAGCCCAGAGTGTTTGCTATGACGTTGGAAAACGGCCTTCGATATATCAACGATAAAGACGGATATCTGGTTATCACTCCCGGGGACAGAGATGACGTTATCACAGCGATAATGGCAGCGCAGATGTCCGGGGCGTATCCGAAGCTCTCAGGCATCATCCTCACCGGTGGACTCGAACCCGGCGAATTCGTAAAAAAGCTGATTGGAGGCCTGGGAGACGCCCAGCTTTCCATCCTCTCAGTGGATGATGATACTTACATCACCGCTCTGAAGGTCAACGCGGTCACCGGGGACATTAAACGGAACGATAAAGAGAAAATCGAACTGGCGGCTCAAATTGTGGAGAGACATGTCGATACCAAACGGATTTACGATCAGCTGGGGTTAAAGAAGTCCAAACGAAGAACCCCCAAGATGTTCGTCTATGAGTTGATGGAGCGGGCGCACACGGATAAAAAACACATTGTGTTGCCGGAGGGCACAGAGCCACGGATTTTACAGGCCACCGAGCAAATTCTCACCCGGGAAATCTGTGATATTACGTTACTCGGCCAGCCGGAAGAAATCACAGACCAGGCCCAGCTGCTGGGTGTCAACATTGACCGGGCCAATATCGTGAATCCGAACACCTACGATAGTCTGGATCAGTATGCCTCTACACTCTATGATTTGCGAAAGCATAAGGGAATGACCGAGGAACGGGCGCGGGATATGGTGCTGGATCCCATTTATTTCGGAACCATGATGGTGCACCAGGGCGATGCAGACGGTTTTGTTTCCGGCTCAACTCACACCACAGCCGACACCATCCGTCCCGTACTGCAGATCATCAAGACCAAACCCGATGTGTCACTTGCTTCCAGTATCTTCTTCATGTGCTTACCGGATCGGGTGCTGGTCTACGGCGATTGTGCCCTGGTTCAGGATCCGAATGCCGAGCAACTGGCTGATATTGCCATCACCAGTGCAACCACAGCGAAATCATTCGGCATTGATCCGTATATAGCAATGCTTTCCTACTCTACCGGAGCCTCAGGCCAGGGGCAGGTGGTGGATAAGGTGCGGGAAGCCACCCGGATTGCACGGGAGAAACAGCCGGAACTGAAAATCGAGGGACCGCTCCAATATGATGCAGCGATTTCCCCGGAAGTCGCCAATCTGAAATTAAAAGACAGTGAAGTCGCCGGGAAAGCAAGTGTATACATTTTCCCGGATCTGAACTCGGGAAATATTGCTTATAAGGCGGTGCAGCGTTCCGCAAATATCACAGCAATTGGTCCCGTGCTCCAGGGGGTCAATAAGCCGGCGAATGATCTCAGCCGGGGAGCCACGATCAATGATATTGTTTATACCATAGCCATCACGGCCATTCAGGCCCAGTTTTCATAGCCGGAGAATCTACCTCGATCCTCGTGGTGCGCAAACCGGTTCGCCCGGCCGCATATTCCGATGCGCATTATCATTCGCCAGAGAGTATCCCGGTCCGGGGAGAACTGAGCGTTCACCCGCTATTCCCTCCACAAGACGGTGGTTACGCCTGTGAGCAGGTACAGTAGTGCCGCAATCCCGATGACCCAGGTAAATCCCAGAGACATAGACAGCATTAACGCCAGGGGAGACGCAGCCACCGATGCGAATCCGTTAATGCCCCATGCCCAGGGAATCAACTCCCCGGAATGTCTTTCCAGGAGGGTCAATCCCGATGGGAACATCCAGCCCATAAAAAATGAAAGGGGAAACAGCACAATAATGGCAACAAGAAACCGGACCAGAGTTCCAGCCTGGATGAAGAGATCCAGCACCGGATCTAATCCCAGCAGACTGAAGCAAGCAAGGAGCACTATGGCCACAGCAGCAAAACGGATACGGCCTCGCTCGTTCCCGGGAAGTTCATGCTGCAGAGAACTCCCCAGCCCGGCGAAGACCAGAATAGCGGTGAGTATGGCCGTAGCGCTGTAGACTGGATCTCCGAGAAAATTGGTGAACTTTTGGATAAACACCATTTCCAGAAACAGGAATGCAAACCCGATTCCGCCGAAATGCAGAAGCGCCGGGAGTTTATTTTTGGATCGTCGCAGTCCTGTCCTCAGACGTACCAGCGGGAGCAGGATAAAAAGGAAGGCGATCACGGAAACTTCAAGCAGAGTGACCACCAGTACCACATATCCCAGCTCCAGACGCTGAAGCCAGTAACGTCCGTAGACTTCCATAAAACGATGAACCGACTGCCACTGAAAAAAATTATGAAAATATGGCTTATTATCTGTGGAGGGCTCAACCTGATACATCCAGGATTCCATAAACTCACTGCGATTGCCAGAAAGAATCTGCTGCGCCGCATGATGATAATAGGAATATGCTTTCCCGGATGGTCCGGGGATTTCGTTGATCTGGCTGACATCTTCGCTCCGAATGCCAGGATAATATTCGGTATCCATCAACAGATCAACGCAAGTCCTCTTCAGACTGTCAATAAGTTCCTCTGTCATCGGTTGCTTGAACAGCATGGTATGCACCGCAAGATAATTTCTGGTCTGGGCCAGATATTCCCCGGGAGATCGAATCCCAGCTTTTTCTAACGCCGCAGTGAATAGGGCAAAGATCTTGATATTATCCCTGGGCGGAGTCTGGATTCCTCTGGTAACGGTTATAATCCCCTGTGGTGTCAGTCGTCGATAAGCATGAATCAAAGACTGGACAGTCAGCAAATAATCCTCATGCAAGGAATTAATACCGCTGCTCGCGGATGCTATTTGTTCAGCTGAGACCACCTGAATAATATCGAACTGCCGGGCTGTCTGCTTGAGGAACAGATGGGGGTCTTTTTGCACAACCTTGACATTGCTCCGGTTGAAGATATTCCCGTTCTGTTCGCTCAATGTCTCCTGCATTATCTCCACAATCTGCGAATTCGGCTGGACGACTGTGATTATATCCGCCCCGTAACGCTGAGCCAACCAAACATTTGTTCCATCCACTTCTCCCAGCAGCAGTACTTTGAGTGAATCTGATTGTGAGGATCGGTCGGAGAGCAGTCGATAAGGCAGCGACTGGGGAGTAAAATCCAGAATCCCCGTCTCTCCAGGATGCTCCGCCTGAAATATTGTTCCCACCAACTGACCGTTGTACAGGAGCGCCATCTGTTCGGGCGGTAATTCGGTTGTACTCAATCCTGCAAAAAGCGTCTGATGAATCCGCTGAGAAGCATACACATCAATCCGGCCGCGGGGACCATACCGGGTGAGTATCCGCTCCGCATCACTCTGCTGTTCCAGCCGCCGCAAATGAGAGAGCGACTTGTACTGATCGATGGCCACCGGCGGTTTCAGTACAATCGCACCCACGGTGACCAGGACAGAAATCGAGCAGAGTAGAAATGTATACTTTCGATGAAGGGGAGTCAGATAAGCCGGAGTTGAACCAACCCAGCAGATAAGTGCGAACATCCCGGCACCGGCTATCATCCCGGGGAGATAGGTTGCAGGGACGAAATGCATCGCAAGCAGAGCGGCAACACCACCAACCCCGCTCCCCAATAAATTGAATCCGTAAACTACAGGGATGTGTCCTTCAAAATGAGAGAGAGATAACCCGATAATTACTGCTCCGAAAAAAAACGGAAGAAAAATACAGAGATTAAAGAGAATGAGTAGAAGGACCTGATACGGACTATATAGCAAATATTGGATATCGAGAGGGATAATTTGCGAAATAGCATACCCCAGTGGAACCATCACTGTAAACAGAACAAAAAATATCAAAGAGACACGGGCAAAATGCGGCGTAAATTTCTTCTCAGCGAATGTGAGGTACGTGCCACTCACTCCAAACCCCAACAAAGCTGTACTGATAACAAGATACGAGAAGTGATGGTATCTGGTAATCGACAGAGACCGCATCAGTGATACCTGCAGAGCGATTATTGCCGCTGAGACGAGAAAAATGGCCGCGAGGGAAAACCCGTTAAATCTCACATGCTGGTTGGAATTATTCTGATTCATTGCTGGTATCTGATCGTGTCGCCTGGCTTGGAAAGAACAATTCTTGTGGATACATTTGTCCCATGTTGATCATGAAAGGTATAGGGGAAGCCTGCACAGAAACCATCATTGGAGTGGAAAGAACAAATAAGATGCCTTTCTCAGCGTTTCCACCATTGGAAAAGAGGCCAGGCAGTCTGGATTGAAATTACTCCGGAATCCGCGTTTCCTCATAACTGGTATAGTCTCATAATAGATATATCCAGGGTCGACGAACAAGCCCCTGCCGGAATTATCGGTTATGCATTCGCTCCGTCTGTCTTTCAGTATAAACTAATCAGGAAGGTAGATTTTTTAAAGCAACTCTGTGAAAGGATATGCAGCCGGGCTGAAAATATTTTTTTGGCCCTTATTGTTCCCGGGCTGCTCCGGTCATCGGGACGAATCGAACCGGCATCAGTTGTTTTGTTGTTACCTGTCCCTGTTCATTCTTTATTACCTGCACCAGCGTCTGCACCTGATACGGTCCGCCCAGTGGAATCATCATTCGTCCACCACGTTTCAGCTGCCGAAGAAGAGGCGGTGGGATATGACCTGCCGCGGCAGTCACAATAATCGCATCGAAGGGCGCCTGTGTTTCCCAACCGTAATACCCATCTCCAAGCCGCACCTGAATGGTGTTGTATCCCAGTTGGTCAAAGCGTTCGCGAGCGGCACGCCCCAATTCCTCAATAATTTCAATGGTGAACACCTCCGGAGTGATTTCGGATAACACCGCCGCCTGGTATCCGCTCCCGGTGCCTATCTCCAGGACTTGTTCACCCGGCTCGAGTTCCAGGAGTTCAGTCATATACCCGACAATGAATGGCTGGGAGATGGTCTGTCCGTGCCCGATGGGCAATGGCCTGTTTTGATAGGCGGCTCTGCGTTGGGACCGGGGAACAAACAGATGTCTCGGTACGTGCATCATGGCCTGGAATACTCGTTCGTCCCGAATCACCTCATGCGCTCCCCGGATATGCTGTTCAACCATGGCATGTCTTTCATCACGGCGCTCATCGAAACGCGGTCTGTGCCAGGACAGTGTATCCGGTTGTGCTGCTTGCTGAGAAGTATCCTTCTGGGCATACACCGAAAAATCGGATCTATCCCATTGAAACACTGAAGCAAACAGGCAGAGAAATATCAGTATGGTAACAACTTTATAATTCCACAGATTCCTGGGATATTGCATCGAATTCCCACACTCTATTTGCACGAAACACCAAGGTTCATTTGTAACCTGATATCATAATAAACAGTTTTTCCGAGAGAGTAAATAATCAATCGCACTACACATGTAATGACACAGGCAATCCTGAAAGATGTATACCTGTAATAAGCACACAGAGATCTCCTCTGCCGGGGTTACCAACAGCGATACTGACTCCGAACGAGGATGGAATAAAAGAGCGGAGGTGACCGGAACCTCCGCCCTCGCATAGCATAGTGCGACCGGGATCAATCCATATTTTCAATGATGGCGCTGGCGTACTCGGAAGTTTTCAGGAGCGTTGCTCCTTCCATCTGCCGTTCCAGATCATAGGTAACACGTTTTTGTGTAATGGTTTTTTCCAGGGCATTTTGAGTAGTGCGCGCCGCCTCTCCCCAGCCCAAATACTCCAACATCATCACGCCGGAAAGGATGAGCGAACTTGGATTCACCTTATCCATGCCCGCATATTTCGGCGCCGTCCCGTGCGTGGCTTCAAACAACGCAATATAATCTCCGATGTTCGCGCCTGGTGCCATTCCCAGACCTCCGACCTGTGCCGCACAGGCATCGGATATATAATCACCGTTCAAATTGGGTGTGGCAATGATATCATACTCGTCAGGCCGCAGCAACACCTGCTGAAACATGGAGTCGGCAATCCGATCTTTGATCAGAATCTTTCCTTCAGGTACCGTGCCGTCATACTTGTCCCAGACATCATCCTCGCTGATGGTCTGGTCAGCAAATTGATCCCGAGCCACTTCATATCCCCAGTCCTTAAATGCACCCTCGGTAAATTTCATGATATTTCCCTTATGCATCAGAGTCACACTCTTCCGGTTTCGTTCGAGCGCATAGCGGATCGCTTTTGCCACCAGCTGTTTGGTTCCGGTGACACTGATGGGCTTAATACCAATCCCCGAATCCTCCCGTATCGATTTTCCCATCTCATTGCTCAGAAATCGGATAACCTTGTCTCCCTCATCACTTCCCTGCTGCCACTCGATACCGGCATACACATCTTCGGTATTCTCACGGAAGACCACCACATCCAATTTCTGGGGCTCCTTCACCGGACTCGGCACTCCGTTATACCATCGAACCGGCCTGACACAGGCATACAGATTCAATTGTTGGCGGAGTGTGACATTCAAACTGCGATATCCGCCGCCCACCGGGGTAGTCAACGGACCCTTGATAGCCACGATATATTCCTGAATGGCTTTCTTCGTATCTTCCGGCAGCCACTCGCCATATTTCTCGTTGGCATTCTCGCCGGCAAAAATTTCAAACCAGGAGATCTTCCGGGTATCACCATAGGCTGTCTCCACTGATGCATCCAATACCCGTTTAGCCGCGGCCCAAATATCCGGACCGATCCCATCCCCTTCGATAAACGGGATAATTGGATTGTCAGGTATTACAAGCCGATCGTTCTCAATAACTATCTTTTGTCCGTTTGAAGGTGGAGTGATTGTTTCAAACACTGTTCTTTCCCCTTCCCAAATTATTATGAGTTCGAAGATTTTGAGGAATTTTCTGTCTTATTGCCCTCCGAATCTGAAGATGTCCCCTTTGCCCCGCTTTGAGCTGCTGCCCCATCACCTCCAGAGTCGCCATTAGATGGCGTGTTATTCTTTTTATAGTCAGTAACGTAAAATCCGCTTCCCCTGAAAATCAATCCGGCACCTCCGCTCACCAGTCTTTCAGCAGCCGGTTCATTACACTGCGGGCAGTTTGTAATGGGACCGTCCGTAATTCTCTGAAATTCTTCGAACCGATGTCCACACGACTTACATCCATATTCATAGGTTGGCATAATTCATCTGGCTCCTTGTATTTTTTCCATGGGGTCTATTCGAATTCTGTGTTCCATGATTTACCAATTCGTATATCATACTATCAGATCAGTTATTCTTTGTTTCATACTTTCTTTCCCTATCCACCTGAAACAATCCATTGAATTTATACGCGGTGATAAGATACCAATATTCATGAGGAGTTACAATTATCCCGGCGATCGTGTTCTGTACCGGTACAATGAGTGGGCTCAACATATCTCATTCAATAGAAGCTCTCCTAACCACCAAAAACATCCCGGAGATGCCGAACCACTTCCGGTGGCACATAGGGGCTCACATCTCCACCGAGACCGGCCACTTCCCGTACGATAGAAGAATTCAAATGAGTGTATTGCTCATGAGGCATCAGGAATACCGTACTGAGTTCTTCAGAGAGCTTGCGGTTAACCAGAGCCATTTGAAACTCGTACTCGAAATCGCTCACGGCCCGAAGTCCGCGGATTAAAGCGCAGGCGTCCTGAGATTCAGCGTACTCCACCAGCAGACCCTGAAAGTGATCAACACTCACATTTCTGATATCGCAGACTTCCTGGATCATCTCAATTCGCTCCCGGGTAGAAAACAGCGGGTCCTTCTTCGGATTGTCCGCAACTGCAACCACGACATGATCAAATAGCCGAACGGCGCGTTTAATAATGTCCAGATGCCCGTAGGTGACGGGATCAAACGTACCCGGATAAATTGCCTTACGCATCACTCTTTCCATATATTCTCACTATTGTATTTCCCAGAGATTTCATTCGCAACTCGGTCAGCTGTTCCAGGGTGGGTAATATGGATTCCTTTCCGGTTTCATACACAAACCGGCCATGGTCCATCAACCGGGAGGCAACTCCTGTAAATAATTGTTCACGATATTCGTAGCGATATGGTGGATCAGCGAAAATTAAATCGAAGGACGCGGTTTGAGTAGCCAGGTACTTGAGGACATCCTGCTTTCGAACCGTGGCCTCCCTCTCATAATTGGTGCGATGCAAATTCTTCCTGAGTAAATGAATCGCCTGCTCCGAGTTATCAACAAAGGTGCATCCAGCAGCGCCTCTGCTGAGCGCTTCCAATCCCAGGTTGCCGGCCCCACAGAATAAATCCAGTACCTGAGCCTCGGTAACGTCATACAGCACAGAGAAAATCCATTCTTTTGTTCTGTCGGTGGTAGGACGGATTGCCCATCCTTTTGGATCATGTAAATGTAATCCCTTGCGATCACCGGCGATTATTCTGGTCATTTATATACGGTATGAATTATTGCATTGATAAATTGTGTTCTCTCCTTGCCAGCTCGGAACGTCCATGTGTCTTCGACGCATTTCAGAATCGATCGAGGAGAGTGACTTCCCTCCGCCTTCCCTCTTCTTCTCTTTTCTTTACAAACATCGGCCGAGGAAAATACGAGTATTGGAGATTCACGTCATCTTCCTGATTTTCCGGCACCGGCAAAGAAGATACTACTTGTATTCTCTTTTTGTATCTCATGATAAAATCCTGATAAGTTAGAACACTTCATTCACATTAGCCACCAATTAATTCCAACCGGCTTCCCCGTTTCCCCGGGCGTGTGATGCCCGGAGGCTTATCAGCCGGTGGAAAATCTCCGGCTTCTCGAGCAGTGTGCGTCCTTTCGACGGAGCGGAACTCCCTTGCCGGTGTTCATGCTTCCCCGACTTCTTTTCCGGGATCAGACCATATTCGTCATTGGTGGACATCTCGGTTTGACGGGTGGACTTCCGGAAGTGAAAATGTGTACTTCCATGGAGTATATTAATTGAGAGTGTTTAGAAAACATGCGTCTGATATAAGGTGGTGCACCTGGCGTAGGTTTAGTATGGAGAGAAGATATAAGCAAAATTTAGTACGCTATTTGGACAGATATATTGTATATTTTCTTTGTCCCGTCGTCACGGGATCTCTTTGCCGAAGGCATCCCTTCGGGGCGA
>CAYPST010000088.1:0-17481 GCA_964413425.1 uncultured bacterium | reverse complement strand
AATATAAAATTAAAATTTCTTCCAGGTACTTTTTAGAGTGGACTCATCCATAACAATGAGAACAGACCTGAATGACACCAAACATCATACCCCAGGAAAGGGATGATTTATGACTGCAGAAACCTACATCACTCAGGAGGAAAATGCTGATTTGAGTGGGAAATACATCACTTTTGCATTGGATGGTGAGGAATATGGTATTCCAATTCTGAATGTTCGCGAAATTATCGGTATGCTGAAAATCACACCGGTTCCGCGGATGCCGGAGTTTGTTCGGGGGGTGGTGAATCTGCGGGGCAAGGTGATACCCGTGCTGGATCTCCGGACGCGATTCGGGCTGGAATACAGAGAATCAGATGCCAGGACTCCGATAATCGTTGGTGAAGTCGAGATCGATGGGAGCACCATGCAAATCGGTATAGTCGTTGATTCTGTCTCGGAGGTGATTCAGGTGACACAGGAGAACGTTGAAGAGACTCCTTCTTTCGGAGTTGATGTGAATACCAGATTTATATTAGGCATTGCCAAAATTGAGGACGGGATTAAAACGTTATTAGATCTGGATAAAGTATTAACGGGCGAAGACCTGGCAGTGTTAAGAGCCGGGACGAAAAGCCAGGGTAATTGACAGACCTCTGCGAGGGGAAGACGGTATTTCATAATTCTGCCTGAACTTCATATGGGAAGGGGAGATAATGGTCCGCTGGAGTGTACGACAGCAGTCATCTTCCTGGGCCGGAGATCTCATCCAGCCGAGGAACTGGTCTTATTTGCCGTGGCAATCCGGGCCGCATTGACGGATAGGCAGAGATTCGGTTTACCAGGAGTTGCGCCGGGACCAGCGGTCTGTACACTGACTCACAATACAGAAAGGGACTCAATGGTTGTCAGGATGAAAACCAGAGCATTTACTGATTCCCTGAATATTTTTCAGAAGGCAGACCTGGCTGGGCGCGTTCGATTGACGCAAGGATAGACACACACAATGAATGGGACCCTGAAGATTTCAGATAGTGAGTTCGAGAAGTTCAGTGATTTAGTATATCGCAGAGCGGGTATTAATCTCCATCCGGGAAAGAAGCAACTTGTGCAAGCCCGGCTGGGTAAAATTATTCGGCGGTACGGGCTCAGCAGTTTCCGGGATTACTATGAAGTCGTGCTGAATGACGGAACCGGGAACAAATTAATTGAACTCCTGGATAGAATATCCACCAATCATACCTATTTTTTTCGGGAACAAGATCATCTTGACCAGCTCATCAACACTATTCTCCCGGATATTTTATCATTAGCCAGTGTTCGGAAGGCGAATGAAATTCGGCTCTGGAGTGCCGGGTGTTCGACAGGAGAGGAGCCCTACTCCATTGCGATATATTTGTTAGAATACGGCCGGTTACCGGCGGGTATGCGGGTGAGAATACTGGCCACCGATCTTTCTACGAAGGTTATTGAGATTGCCGACAGAGGTATTTACCAGGAAGGGAAACTCAGGAACGTTCCCTCGCAGTTGATACGTAAATATTTCCAGAGAGGCCAGGGGAGCTCGGCAGGATATTATCGGGTTGACAAGACAGTCCGCTCTCTGATAACATTTCGGAAGTTTAATTTGATCGACGCCTTTCCTTTTCGGGGACAGTTCGAGGTGATTTTCTGCCGGAATGTGATGATATATTTTGACAAGCAAATGCAGCGGCGGGTGGTGAATAAATTTTCGGAAGTGGTAAAACCCGGTGGTTATTTTGTGGTCGGACATTCGGAAAGTCTCAGCGGAATACAACATCAGTTGAAGTATATTGCCCCGACTATTTACAGAAAACCTTTATGAAACCCGGGTGGTGAGCGACCTGAGAGAAGACCGTCTGAGCATGCCCAACATTATTGTCGACATTGCGGGAATGGCCGTATCGCCGAATCCGGATGATGTGCTTATTACGTATGCACTAGGATCTTGTTTGGGGATAGTCTTATACGATCCGGTGATTAAGGTGGGTGGATTAGCCCATGTTATGCTGCCGGATTCTTCTCTTGAGAATGGCAGTACAGACTTTAATCGGCTCAAATATATTGATACCGGCGTGCCCATGCTATTCAAGGAAATGTATCGGTACAATGCGCAGAAGCACCGAATCCGTAACGCGATTATCGGCGGAGCACAAATTATGGATCAGGATAAATATTTCAATATTGGCGAAAGGAATATTGCCGCCCTGCGGAAATTGTTCTGGCGGAACAATGTACTGATTAATAAAAAGCATATCGGTGATCGGATGAATCGGACTGTTCGGCTGGAGGTAGGCACCGGAAACATTTACGTGAAAGAAAGTACGGGGAATACCATACTTTTGTGATCCGCATCGATTAACCTGTTTTATGAGAGCAAACACTTTCTGTCGGAAGGAATTTTCTGATATTAGGATGGCGTTTGCCTGAAGAGCGGGGGAGAGAAAAGAAACCATGTCTTACAATATATTGATAGTAGATGATTCACCTTCCATGCGTAAAATTCTGATGAAGGCAATCACTATGGCCGGGTTACCGGTGGAGTATTTTGAAGCAGGCGATGGGTACCAGGGATTAGATCATTGCCAGCAGCATGGAATTGATGTGATTATCACCGATCTGAATATGCCCAATATGGATGGCTTCACTTTTATTAGGCAGGTCCAGCAGAATTCTTCTTTCGAAAGAATTCCAATTCTGGTGGTCAGCACGGAAGGGCGGACCGCGTTGGTCGAGGAAGCCCTGGAATTAGGGGTAGCCAATTTCATCAATAAACCGTTTCAAGCAGAAGAAATAGCTGATACGCTGCATAATGTATTGGGAGAAGGATATGAACACAGAGAAGATCGAAATACTGAAGCGCCTGACTTTTAATATTCTCAAGGAGATGTGTTTTCTGTTCCAGAGTGACTCCCTTTCCTCTGCTCAGCCGGAGGAAACGCCTATCCTGGTTCGAATAAACTGCGGAGAAAAGTACAGTCTGTTTTTGCAGTTTGATCCTCTTCTGGCACATACGATTGCCCGGAATTTTCTGGGAACTTCCGAAGAGGATATGGAAGAGCGGCTGTTAAAATCAGCACTGACTGAGGTGGCGAACATGGTCGGAGGCAATTTTATGAATGTCACGAACATGGAATCTACCGCTCATCTGTCACTTCCGGAAATTGTGGAAGACGGCTGGAGAGCATTTGGGCACGACCCGCAGATTCGGGTAGTAACCGAAGCTATCAAGGTTAATCAGCGACCCTTACAGTTAGCAATAGCGGAACACGTGACATGATCCGGGTACTTGTGGTGGACGATTCTGCCATTGTCCGGAAAATTTTTTCCGAGCAATTAAAGAAGGAGCCAGACATCGAGGTCGTCGGCACCGCCATGGATGCGTACATTGCTCGCGACAAAATACTCCAATCCGATCCGGACGTAATCACCCTGGATTTGGAAATGCCGCGAATGGATGGGCTGACCTTTCTGCGGAAATTAATGAAACATCATCCTCTGCCGGTGATTATTGTAAGTTCACTGACCGCGAAAGGGAGCGAATTGGCGCTTCAGGCAATGGAGGCCGGTGCGATTGAGGTATTATCCAAGCCAGGTTCGGCCTACTCAGTGGGGGAGCTGACCCAGGAATTATCCCATAAGATTCGAGCGGCGGCTGCCAGCAAAAAGCGAAAAAGAAAAAGTTCCAATGGGAGGCCCGGAGAGTCGCAAACTGTTACAGAGCCCGTGCCAGCATTGGACACAACCACAGATCAGATCATTGCGATTGGAGCCTCAACGGGGGGTACAGAAGCGATTAAAGAAATTTTAACTCACCTGCCGGCCAATCCTCCGGGGATTATTATCGTTCAACATATGCCCCCGAAATTTACCACGGCATATGCAGAGCGGTTGAATTCATTGTGTTCGTTTGAGGTGAAAGAAGCGGCAGACGGAGACGCTGTTTATCAGGGAAGGGCCTTGCTGGCCCCGGGGAACTATCATATGTTGTTACGGCGGAGTGGGACCCGATATTATGTGAACGTGAAGGACGGACCATTAGTACATCATCAGCGGCCGGCCGTGGATATTCTGTTTAAGTCTGTTGCGCGAACTGCCGGACAGAACGCCGCAGGGATATTACTCACCGGAATGGGGCGTGATGGGGCAGAGGGATTACTCCAGATGAAAAATACGGGCGCCTTCACCATCACCCAGGATGAAGCCACATCCGTTGTCTACGGAATGCCGGGAGAAGCCAATCGTGCAGGTGCTTCCGTGAAATCACTGTCACTCTACGATATTGCTCCTGAGATCATCCGGAGATTACGCAAGTAAGAAGTTCCTATCCGGGGTTGTCTTTTTTCAGGCATACAATTTGCGTTTCATCAGCACAGCATGATGAGTTTTCAAGGATCTCCGTGCAGACAGCAGTGAAACCCTGATTCCTACTGAAGGTCCGGGGTGGCACAGAATTCGGAGTACTTACTATAAATCGGAAATTTTTTCCTAGGAATGTGGCGATGGGGGACAATTTATTCATTCCCTTTACAGAATTAAGCAAGAATAATAGTGGTGAGAAGCCGAAAGCGACTTCCCTGAATAAGGTTGTTAAGAAATCCAGAGTTCACACAGCCGGAGAACACCTCATCGGAAATGAGAAGGTGAATCAGCACCAGGGAATCACCTGTACTCCAAATATCGTCAATGGAAGAGTATCCTCGATTGATGTGGAATGTTCCTGTGGACAAACCACCCGTATTACCTTAGAGTATGATAACGAGAGTGCCTGATATAACGATTCCTGTCAATTTGGGAATCGTTCGGGAGAGTGGCCAATATATGCTTCAGTTGCAGCGGAATCTTACCGTTCAGGTGACCCGCATCTGTGAGTGGATTCTTTCGGAAGAAATTGTTGGGATGGACATCCCCCTCCTCTATGATTGCCTTGTGAATGAAGATCATGAATACAACGAACGGGTTGTGATCGCGCAGCACCTATCGCGATACGATTCGGCCAAGAGCCCCTATATAAACGTGCAAATCACCGGGGATGAACTGATCGCCTATCTCAGTATCCTTGGACAAATTCCCCAGGGTCGGATTACTATGGAGGATTGTCTGTATTGCCTGCTGGCGAAGGGGGTCAGAAGAGGGTTTCAACCGGAGAATATCCGGGAAGCCCTTGACGGTCCCCTGCCGGTGTATATGGTGATTGCTGCGCAGGGCACCCCACCGGAAGAGGGGAAGCACAGTGAGATCATCCTCCACGAGGCGGTGCCCAATGATGAACCGACGCACGAGGCCGTGAATGGTCGTGCGCGGGTTGTCCGGGATGAAGTGATTGCCCAGAAGCTCCCGGTAAAACAGGGGAAGCCCGGCTTCACAGTCACCGGGAAAATGCTGGTGAAGCAGGTGAATGATAAGCCATTGCCCGGTGGCGAACATACCTATATCGGAGAAGACAAACTCACCTTGTACGCGGCGATTGACGGGTATCTGGAATGGGATGGAAAGAAATTAGCGGTTCGGGATATTCTCCATCTCGATGAGGATATAGATTATCGGGTTGGTGATATTAGCTACAGTGGACGAATTATAGTGAATGGAGATGTGCGGGCAGGGGTTACTGTGACAGCCGAAAAAGACGTGGAAGTGCTGGGATGTGTGGAAGGAGGGAGGATAGTCTCCCGGCAGGGCAGTATCCATGTGCATCGGGGAATTAATGGCTTGGATAAGTCTTGTTTATCCGCCGGGCAGGATGTCACGGCGGATTACATACAGGACGCCTCTGTCTCAGCCGGCGGCTGTGTTATTGTGAAACGATATGTGGCCCGCAGCGAGCTGGAGGCGTCCCGAAAAATTATTGTACAGGAACGTGAGGGTTTGGTTCGGGGAGGCATGGCGTGGAGTGGGCAGGGCATTCAGGCAAAAGTTGCCGGTAGTTCTTCTTGTATGACTACTGTCCTAGGAATTCGTCCGAAACTCACCGAGGCGGATTATCAGAAGATTGCCCGGTTCGAGGAGGCGATTGAGGATTTAGAACAACGACAAAACCGGCTGCGGCGGCGCCTCGATTTCCTCAGCCTTCTGGAGAAAAGACAAAATCAGTTAAACCAGACTCACCGGAATGAGGTGCTCCTCCTTTCAGAGGAACTCATTCAAGCGTCGGAAGAGATTGTCGATCTCGAGGATCAGGTCATGCATATCCAGAGCCTCAATTCGGAGACATTGGATTTCTCCAAACCTCTGATTACCATAGAAGAACGGTTATATCCCGGAGTGAAATTTGTCATAGAAAAGCAAGAGCTCCTCATCCAACAGGAGATGAGTGGCGTGGAGCTCAGATACACGCAGGGCCAAATCATTTTAAAGGCACTTGATGGATGAGTATAATTTACATATAATTGTTTGTGCTAACGCGCAGTGCGAAATATGTATTCAGAAAAGTCCAAACCGAAGAGTACCAATGATTCCAAGGGTGGAGAAACAGCTATGGAGAATTTAACTCCCCATATTATCGTCGTTGATGATGAGCCATATATGGGTGATTTTCTTGAGAAGGCTCTCCAAAAAAAATCCTATGAAGTGACAAAGTTTACCAGTGGTCTGGATGCGCTCGATTACCTGTCGGAGGATGACGCCGATCTGATGATCACTGATTATAAGATGCCCAAAATGAATGGGGTGGAATTGCTTCAGCAGGTGAAAAACGAAAAACCGACCATCGATGTGATCATCATGACTGCGTATGGGACGATTGAAAGTGCGGTTCAGGCACTGAAATATGGCGCCGCGGATTATATCACCAAACCGTTTTCAGTTGAAGACATCTACCAGATCGTTGAGCATTATTTTGAAGCAAAAGAACAGAAACGCACCAATTTAACCGTCCGGGGTGAGGATCGATTCGGGGAATTAGTGGGAAAAAGTCCTCGGATGAAAAAGATATATCAGACGATTTCCCTGGTGGCCAACAGTAACGCCTCGGTGTTTATCGAAGGAGCGAGCGGTACAGGAAAGGAATTAGTCGCCCGCGCGATTCATTATAATTCGGATCGCAAGGACAAGCCATTCATTCAGGTCAATTGCGCCGCCCTTCCGGAAGGATTGATGGAGAGTGAGTTGTTCGGCCATGAGAAGGGTTCGTTTACCGGCGCGATTCGGAAGAATATCGGCAAATTTGAGCTGGCGGACGGGGGCACCTTACTCCTGGATGAAATCACTGAGATGAATGTCGGACTCCAGGCGAAACTTCTCCGGGCCATTCAAGAAAAAGAATTTCACCGGGTGGGCGGGGCCGAGAACATTAAAGTCGATGTCCGTATACTCGCCACCAGTAACCGGGATGTCGGACAAACCATCGAAGAAGGCAAATTGCGCGAAGATCTGTATTACCGGCTGAATACCATCCCGATTCGAATCCCTCCACTGGAGGAGCGACGGGAAGACATCCCCCTCCTGGTGGATTTTTTTGTGAAAAAGTTCAGCGAAGAGAACGATTTAGAGATCCGGGAAGTGGAAGAAAGAGCATTGAGTCGGTTGATGCGAGAATCCTACCCTGGCAACGTCCGGGAGCTGGAAAACCGGATTCTCCGCGCGACGATTCTCGCCCAGAGCGATGTCATCACAGAAGATTTGCTCTTTATCGAAAAAAATGCAGAAGCCCCTGGAAAAACCCACCTTGTTGATATGCATACCCCGGTCACCATCGAAGAGATGGAGCGGGATCTCATCCTGCAGACGCTCGAACATTATGATTACAATCGGACGAAAAGTGCGCATTCCCTGGGGATTAATGTGCGCACATTACGCAATAAACTCAATCAGTATCGGGAAGAAGGGTATATTAACGACTCTTTCTTCGATAAATAAGCAGGAATAAATCACTGCATCCTGGTACTTCAACCCGGCAATATTTTCCAAGATCCTTGTATTGCCACCTGATTTCCTCTCCGAATTGTTTCGATATTTTCCGCTAACTTCCCAAAATTAAGGTGTTTATCTTATCGAGTTCCCCGCCCTGTATTTAACTGGCATAGTGCTTGTAAAAAAATGTGTAAAAGAATAACCTCATTGGTAGAATTATGATAAGAGATCGGCACATTTATTCCTTTCATCGGTTACTGGATGCAGCCCAAAAACAGCAGCGTGTTCTCGCAAAAAATGTGGCCAATCAGCATACCCCCGGCTATCTCCGGGAAGAGGTAGATTTCGATAGGATTATCCGGGACCTGGAAGGTGAACGCAGTGTTCGGATGGAACAAACGAAAGAGTCCCATTTACTCTCACTCAGAGAACGACAGCATCGGGAAATCGAGCCGGTGAAAACCCCGGATCCTATTGAGCGGGGAGAGATAAACAATGTGGATATCGACGAAGAGATGGCAGAGACTGCGAGAGTCCAGATCTATTATTCCATGCTGGCAAAATCCATAAAAGCGAAATTCAAGAAATTCAATATGACCATTACCGGCAGAGTTTCCTAGCGGGAGGGTACGATGAAGTTAAACGGCTTATTTCAGGGCATAGATATTTCGACGACCGGTTTGAGTTCGTACCGGAAGGCCATGGAATTCATTTCCGAGAATATCGCAAATGTGAACACCACCCGGACCGAACAAGGGGGGCCATACCAGCGACAGACTCCGGTTTTTGCCGAAAGGAACAGAGCGGGCAGTTTCGGAGATCTTTTGAATAGTGTGACCACAGAAATGCGTGCGACCAATGACATCCACTTTCCCCGGCGGTCAACACAATTAAGTGCTCCGGATCGAAGTGTGGACGGCGTAGCCTCCACATCGGTGCGGCCTGCGCAAATGGAGTATCGCCTGGTATATAATCCGCAGCATCCTGATGCGGATGCGCAGGGATACGTCCGCTATCCGAAAATCAATCTCCTTGAAGAGATGGTTGCGCTGATGCAGATATCACGATCCTATGAAGCAAATGTCACCGCCATGCAGGCTGCAAAAACTCTCGCAAAAAAAGCACTGGAGATCTAAATGATATCCCGAATCACATCCGCCTATGATCACTTCAGTAAGCTGAGGCAAAAACAGTCCCATCCGGGATCCCAGGATGCGGCGGTGCACCGGAAGAATGTAGAGCAGGAGGCGCCGTCGTCACCGCGAGGTGGTGCTCAGGAGAAACAGGTACAGCAGCTGCGGGAAACCGGCACTCTGGAGAATCTCCAGGCCATTCTGGATGAAAGTGAAAAAGCCCTGTTGAAAAAATTATTTCCCGAGCGATCACATCGCTATTCTCAGGAGGGGGACGTGATCACCGATTCCGGTACACAACTTCATAACAAAGGCTACTCACTAGATAAGACGCTCTAATCATGAATGATATGAATGAAATAACCAACCGTCTGAATGCACAGCAGCGGCTTCAACGAGTCGATCGCCGGGATGATTTCAGCGAAATTGCACCGAAGAAACACAAGCCATCTTTTCAGGCAGTCCTGTCCGAAGCGTTCGGGCAGGTGGATGGGATGCAGAAGAAAGCGGATGAGATGGTGATTGATTTTTCCAAAGGCCACATCGACAATCTGCATGATGTGATGGTCGCGATTGACAAAGCCGATATCGGACTCAAGTTAACAGTTGAAATTCGTAATAAGCTGTTGGATGCCTATCGGGAAGTCATGAACCTCCGATTCTAGCAGAACGGTCACTGCATGTTTCAAGATATTCTCCAGAAGCTGACAGACGCGACGGCAGGAATTCCCCGGAAATCGAAGATACTTATCGGTGCCATGTCAGTGGGGATCCTGGCGTTGCTGATTCTGGTCCTGGTTTGGTTGAACAAGCCACAGTACCGGGTGCTCTACTCCGGATTATCGCAGAATGATGCCGGGAAAATCGTCGAACACTTGCAGGAGCGGAGTATCAACTACAAATATGATCACGGCGGGACCACCATTCTGGTGCCGGTCAAACAGGTCTATGATGTTCGCATGAGTTTGGCAAATGAGGGCATCCCGCGCGACGGAGTCGTGGGGTACGAAATCTTTGATCAAACGAATTTCGGGATGACGGAATATGTGCAGGAGGTAAATTACAAGCGGGCGCTGGAAGGCGAACTGCAGCGAACCATTCAACGGATGGAAGAGGTAGAAAGTGCCCGGGTTCATCTGGTAATTCCGGAAGAAGCACTCTTCAAAGAAGATGAGAGCGACCCCACGGCTGCGATCATCGTCAAACTCCGAACACAAAAGAAACTTGGTCCGGAACAGGTTGAAGCCATTCGGCATCTGGTGGCGAATAGTGTGGATAAACTGGAACCCGGAAATGTCACCATCGCCGATGCTGCCGGGAATATGCTCACCGAGAAAACCAGTTCCAGAGATGTGTCACAAACCTCGACCCAGCATGCCTTTCAGCAGAAGACGGAAGAATATCTGGCCCAGAAAGCCCAGAGCATGCTGGATGGAGTCCTGGGATATGGGAAATCCATTGTCCGGGTGACGGCGGATCTTAGTTTTGAGCGGATTGAAGAAACCCGGGAAATCTATGATCCGGATAATGTGATTATTCGCAGTGAAGAGATTATCCAAAATAGCAACACCACCAACCCGAATCCGGCCGGGGGCAACGACCCAAATAATCCGAACGCGAATCTCAACCCGGAGACGACCAGCAACCAGGAACATACGATTACCAATTATGAATTTAACCGAACGGTCCAGAGTATAATTAATGAGGTCGGGAATATCCGGCGGCTCAATATTGCGGTCCTGGTAGATGGGACGTATTCAACCGATGAAACCGGGGATCGGGTATATCATCCCAGAGATCCCCAGGAAATTGTCCGGCTGGAGCGGATCGTGAAAGCAGCAGTAGGATATAATGTGAACAGAGGGGATCAATTCGAGATTTCCAATGTGCAATTTGACATATCTGAACTCGAAGAACAGGAGCGCCAGTTCGCGGATATGCAGAAACGGCAGTTCTGGCAGGGAATTATCAGCAAGGTATTGAGCGCCGGACTGGTGATTTTCTTTATCCTGCTCCTCAGGAGTGTGATGAAGCGGTCCAAAGTCATTATCGGGGATATCCCCTTCATGGGAGATGGGGAAGGCAGGCGAGATGAGCAGGGAAGCGAACCGTTGTCAGGTGGGGAGGGGGAGGAACTGCCGGAGTGGGATATCGAAATTTCCGAGGAGGTTACGGAGCGGGCACAATTGCAGGCTGCCATTAAACGTTTTTCCGAAAAAGAACCCGAACAGGTAACGAATTTATTACGAACCTGGTTAGTTGAAAAAGAGGAGTAAGATGCCGGAAGATGTTGCACTGAAAAAGAAGAAGATTCCTGATGATATTGAAAAGATATCCAGCCGAACCAAGGCAGCGATATTGCTGGTTGCCCTGGGGAGTGAGACATCTTCCAAGATTTTCCGGGAACTGAGTTCGGAAGAAGTAGAGGTGATCACCCGGGAGATTTCAAGTCTGGGGAGTGTGCCATCCGAAGTAATGCAGCAGGTGGTCGGGGAGTTTTATCAGATGGTGAAAGCGCAGCAATATATTGCCATGGGCGGGTTGGATTACGCACATGAGGTTCTCGAGCAGGCGCTCGGCCCCGAAGCGGCGCTCGATGTCGTCCAGCGGGTGCGGCGATCCATGCAGGTCTCAGGTTTCAATGTGTTGCGCGAAGTGGATCCCAACCAGCTGCTGAGTTTCATTCAGAAAGAACACCCCCAGACCATCGCACTGGTGCTGGCGCAAATAGAGCCGGATCAATCGGGAGCCATTCTGAACGATCTGCCGGTGGATCTCCAGAAAGAGGTCATTCATCGGTTTGCGACTATGGACAGCGTCTCTCAGGACACAGTTCAGCAGGTCGAACAAATTCTGGAATCCCGCATCGATTTCAGTCAGGGTGGGGAGAAATTAGGAGGAGTGAAACAGGCGGCTGAAATTCTGAATATGCTGGGACGCAGTTCAGAAAAGAAAATTCTGGAAGGAATTGCCCAGGAAGATCCCGAGCTGGCCACCGATATCAAGAACCTGATGTTCGTCTTCGAAGATATTATCACTCTCGACGATCGCTCGATCCAGCGTATTTTGAAAGAAGTTGATACCCAGGTGCTTACCCTGGCTTTGAAGGCTGTCAGCGATGAAACCAAGGAGCGTGTTCTCCAGAATATGTCCAAGCGTGCCTCTGAGATGCTGCTGGAAGAAATCGAATTCATGGGGCCGGTCCGGTTAAGCGAAGTGGAAAATGCCCAGCGACAGATTGTAGATACCATATTGCGCCTGGACGAAGAGGGAGAGATTATCATCAAGACAGAAGGAGGCAAAGAGGATATCGTTGACTAACGAGGTTATACGGGTCGGTGAGAAAGTGGTTGGGATCTCCTGTAACCGGAGTGCAACATCCACAGAGGATGTCGCCAGGAGGAAACCTGATCCATGGAAAGAGAAGCAGGCCCATGGATATGATGATTTGCCGCTGTCAGAATTTGAACGCAGTATGGCGAAACTGCAGGATCAGGAGGAGGGAGAAGACGAGAATCTGGCCAATATGATCTCACAGCTGGAAGAAAACTATAGCCAGGAACGGGAGCATATTTACAACTCAGGATTTGCAGCCGGCATCGAGGCGGGTAAGAAGGAGTTTGAACAGCGATTTCAGGACGACATCCGGGCTTTTGAACAGCTTATCCATGCAATAGAAGAAAGCCGGTGGCGTCTTCACAAAGAGTCAGAACTGAGTTTACTCAATCTGGCGCTCTGGATCGCCCGCCATATTATTCAGGCGGAGATATCGATAGATCAGGAAAAAATTGCTCATATTGTAAAAGAAACCTTAACCTATGCAAAGAATCTGGAGGTGATGACTCTCGAATTGCACCCGGAGGATTTTTCTTACATCACGGAACAATCCACCTTACTGGACGAGCTGCCGGATGATGTGAAAATCAAAAAGGAGGCTTCAATTGCACGTGGAGGCTGTGTTCTGCATACAAATATGGAAACGATTGACGCGAAAATCGAAACCAAACTTCACCAGCTGGCTGAAGAATTATATCACAACATGACGGAAGAAGGATAATAGTGTTCGAGCATTTAATACCGGTTATCGAGAACTCAACCTTGGTGCAGAAACAGGGTCGAGTTCGGAAAGTCGTCGGGCCGGTAATTGAAGCGACAGGCCCCCGCTCATCGGTGGGAGAAACCTGTGTTATCACCAGTCAGGAGACCCAGAAAAGAACTATCGCAGAAGTGGTGGGTTTCCGTGATGATCAGATTCTGTTAATCCCCTATGCGGAAGTCAGCGGAATCTCTCCCGGTGATACGGTGAAAAAGAACGTCCATTCATCGGTGGTGCCAGCCGGTTCACAACTGTTGGGGCGTGTGTTGGACGGGTTAGGGAGACCATTGGATGATAAGGGACCCATTCACGGAGACAGAATGCAGCCCATCCAGAACGACCCCCCGGCTCCGTTGTCCCGTACCCGCATTACCGCGCCTTTGCTGACCGGGATCCGGGCCATCGATACCTGCCTGACCTGCGGCCGGGGACAGCGGGTCGGTATTTTCGCCGGGAGTGGTGTGGGAAAAAGTGTGTTGCTGGGTATGATTGCCCGAAACACGCATGCGGATGTGAATGTGATCGCCCTGGTTGGTGAACGGGGACGTGAAGTGCGGGATTTTATCGAGAAAGATTTGGGAGAAGACGGGTTGAAGCGGTCCGTGGTAATAGCAGTGACTTCGGATCAGGCACCCCTCATCCGAGTCCGGGGCGGGATGATGGCGACGGCAATCGCTGAGTACTTCCGGGACCAGGGACAGCACGTGATGTTTATGATGGATTCGGTTACCCGGATTGCTATGGCACAGCGCGAAATTGGCTTAGCAGTGGGAGAATTGCCCGCCTCAAAAGGATATACGCCGTCGGTGTTCAGTATGCTTCCGAAGTTGCTGGAAAGAGCAGGAGCCGCTGCCGGAGGAAGTATCACCGGGATGTATACCGTGCTGGTGGAGGGGGATGACATGAACGATCCGGTCGCTGATACCACCCGGTCCATACTGGATGGACATATTGTCCTATCCAGAAAGCTGGCCATGATGAACCAGTATCCTGCGATTGATATTTTACAGAGTGTCAGCCGGGTCATGATCGATGTGGCAGATCCTGAACACCGGCAGCTGGCAAATCAGTTGACTGAAGTATTAGCCAGCTACGAAGAGGCTGAAGACCTGATTAACATTGGCGCATACGTCAAAGGCAGTAATCCCCGCATTGATCGGGCAATCGCCCTGATAGAACCGCTGCGCGAATATTTGCGCCAGGATATTCAGGAAACCGATAACTTTGAGCAATCACTCAAACAATTAAAGGACATTCTCAATCACTAAGGATGAGCAAAGACAATTTCCGGCTGCAAAAAGTGCTGAGGATAAAACAGCTCCAGCAGGATATTGAGGAACAAAAGCTGGCAGCATCCAAGAAACATCTCCGGCAAGAGGAGGATCACCTAACAGAATTGCAGGAGCGCGAACGGAGATTCCTGGATGAACTAAAGCAAAAACGCCTGACAACAATCCAGGGGCACGAATTCCACAGATATACCTCCTATCAACGTCAGGTGGAAAAATATGTTGAACAGCAAAATCGAAATGTGGTCACGGCAGCAGAGGCGGTTGAACAGCAGCGGACCAATTTAATTGAGGCGGCACAGGAAACCAACATGATAGATAAATTGAAAGAACGTGCCTATGCGAAGTTTCTTCAAAAGAAAGATTCCGCGGAACAGAAAATCATTGATGAATTATCCCAACTGAAACCCTTCAGGAAAGACGATTGAGTAGATCATGGCTGATCAATTGATGGAACGCGAACAGGGGACACGGCAGAACAAACCCTTGAAACCGGTGCTCTACTGGCTGCTGTATGTTCTGGCCACTTTTCCGTTGGCATTTTTCGGGACATTCTTTTTTATTGTGCTCTTTGAAAAACCGCCGGGGATGATTGCGGAGACCGGAGCGGAATCAGATAGTTCGGCTGTTGCCGTGGCCGATTCTGTCGCAGCAGCCCGGCGGGATAGCAGTGTGGCGATGCTTGATTCTACTCGGACTGATACTATGCAAAGTACAAATTATGCAATTGTGAATGGTGAGATGCAGGAACAAGATTCTGGCTCGAAGTTTGCACTAGCAGCTGCAGAACTTGAATCGGCACAGAAAGCCATATCGGATACGATTGAAAAACCGGATTACAAACAACTCGCAAAAATATACAGTCGAATGGAAACCAACGCAGCAGCAAATATTCTTTCCCGCCTTGACGACGCAATGGTTGTAGGGATACTGAAGGGAATGAGAGATCGGTATGCAGCCGAGCTGCTTTCAGCCATTGAACCGGAACGCGCTGCGGTATTGAGTGAAAAATTAAGTAGAGCACAGAATACAGACTAATGTATTTTATTCCGATACAGAGTGAAAAAACTTCCGCGTCGGCAATCCCGGATGGTGAGAATGCCCGATCTGCCGAAAGAAGCTCCGAACGGTTCGACGTATTACTGACCGAGTCTATGTCGACAGGTGAGGATCGGAGAGTTCCGGCATCAGCCGGCAGCGTCGAATCCGGAGCAGAAGCCGTGGGAAGGTCCGGCACCTCTCAGATGCAGGTTATCGACCCGGACACCCTGGATGAGGCCAGCAGGAAAAAGATTCAGGCACTACTCGAGCACATCTTCCGGCTCTTGCAGAATGATGCTGACGGAGAACAACTGCTTAAAAAATTACAGGAAGGCAATCTGTATCTGCTCATACCGGTTGATGTGCAGGACCCCCGGAATGGTTTGCAAGGGAGGGCTTTTCTGGCAGTGCACCGGGGGACTGGGCAGTCCACCCAATCCGGGTCGCCGGTGCTGGCGTTCTCTGACCTCAACCAGTATATCGGAACAGCAGACAATCAAAATCAGTCCCTCTCCCTCAATGTCAGTATGTTTATTAACGTTGCCGGGAAATATACTACCAGAGATCTGCGAACCTATTTTGGCTTCAACAATGGTCGCTCCGCCGGGACTTTTCAATTGGTTGACGGACAGATGAAATTTATCCAGGCGGCAAGTACACATGAGAAGATCCCGATGGCTCTGGTTGAACCGCCGGAGAAATCCATTGTTTCCGATTCGGTGCCTCATGATCAAAGTGCGAACCAGCGTACCCGAAATTTTACGATCCGGAATATGCACCTGCTGACGCCGGAGAAAACGAATGAAAATGCGTCTGTGCCCTCCCTGCTCCGGGGTAACGGAGTGTCGTCAACCATCAATGGAATCCGGGATCAGGGAATCGCGGCGGAGATAGCAGCATTATTAGAATCGTTACACGGTAAACTGAGACTGGGAAGGGATCAGAACAGTACCTCAACGACTGGTTTGCATCAAAACAGGCACCTCGGCGCACAGCAACATGCGGATATTCTTCAGCAAGTATCACATTCACAGACACATCAAAAAATCACAAAAATTTCAGATTCGATAACTCAGGGAGCCGGGCAAAGAAGTTCACCGTCGGAAGATGGCATTCTTCAGGGAATCTGGGGACAGCGAAGGAACGCCACCACAAACCATGAGGCGGGACAAGCCGGCGGGAAATCATCATATCCCCGGCGACAGCACCCCGCAAATATGAGTCTGCGGTCGCCTGGTCAATCGGCGGGTGACCAAATTCTCCAGTCAGCCATAAGACAGACCGGAGAGACTTACTTCAAGAATGAATTCGGGCAACTTATCGGCGTCGAATCCATGTCCTTGGGAGAAACAGGTCCCGGATCAGCAGGGGGATCTTCTTCCGTTACACATACCAGACCGGGAATTTTACAAATCATCCAGAAGATTGAGTCCATGGTGCAGGCAGCGAAATCGCATCGTTCGCTAACTCAACCCCAGGTGATGAAGGCACATCTCAGACTGGAACCCAAACACCTGGGCTCACTGCATATGAATCTCCGATTTCATCATGATACGATTACAGGCACAATTCTCGCTTCCACCAAAGATGCCAAGGCATTAATCGAACAATCTCTGCCTGCGTTAAAGGATGCATTGAGCGCACAGAACACCGCCCTCCAGGACCTGGAAGTGGAAGTGGCTCGTGATTTCGCTCAGGATCAGTTTGCCGATTCGTTGCTGCAGGAATTCTCGGAACAGGGTGAACGCACCTCGGACAATGAAACTGTATTTGACGAAGCACCTCCGGAAGAACCTCTCTCCGAAGGAGAGCACTCGTCAATACAGGCTGAGAAAACCGGTACGGTTCCGAGCGCTCTTCACGGGTGGTATGCATAATTGATGAGTCTCGTCTTTCCCACCGTTTCCATTGTTTCCTTTTATCTGCCTTAGTATGAATAGATCGCTAATAAGTATAACCCGAGGCACCCGGTGGCTTCCGATTTTTTGACCGTGTGTCCGGAGGAGAACTGAAGAGAGAACCCAAATTTCCCTAAGTATCCCAAAGATCCCTTAGGGAAAGCGATACTTCGCGA
>CAYPST010000087.1:0-17495 GCA_964413425.1 uncultured bacterium | reverse complement strand
ATTTTCTTTGTCGATTGAGCGATTTATGGAAATAAATCGCTCAATTTGGGTTGTATATTTTCGTCATTATCCTGGTTGTCAATCTCTTGTATTGGAAACGATTGTATATTGACATTACGCCGAAGAGTATCCGGGTTCAGATGCCGAAATCCAATAATCCGTTAGATATCGAGAAGAGCCTGGTTGGCAAAGTCACATGTTTTGAACTTCCCTGGGAGGATATTCGGGAAGTGCAGATCCGGAAACTGCGGATTCTGTTCAATACCGGCAACGGTCCCGAGCAAGAATTTGCACTTGTGCACCTTTTCTACCGCGAAATACAAAGACTGAAATCCACATTGATCACGCTGGCAAAAGCGAAGAACGTTCCGGTTCGAATATATGAATAGTAGCTGAGAGAGATCAAATCCCTCTCAGCTCTTCATTGCCGGGACTGGTGTACGGAGAAGATCTCCGGGGAGAACGAACCGGATCAATAAGCGGGCTGTTTCGAAAAATTGGTTGTCCACCGGTTATTCCCGGCGCATATTATGGGTACCTGGATTGTGAGGTTTTTATGCCGGGAGATCCCTTTTTCCGCTAACACATGGATCGGTACCAGTCCTGAGTGCGACCCGGTGTGGGATTGATCTCGAGGTAAGAAGATGCTTTTGTGCAACTCGTTTTGTTCGGTGAGGAATAATCGTACTTGATATATCAAGGGATATGGTAAGTAAAAGATGTCGTTTGGCTTTGTATAACAACAATTTGGAAAATGGCAACTCATGGAACTTTTTTCGGATATTATATCTCTGACATTCAGCAAGGATAAACAGGGACGAATCTTGTTTCATCCCTGGGGATTGTATGGAAAAGGGTATGTAATCCTCGAATCTTCCCAGGCGGAACGACTGCAATCGTTTATCCGGAGGTTTACCTCGCTGGCCTTTATCGGATTGTGTATCATGGCAGTGATGTTCGGGTGGCGATTTGGCCTCATTTTCGGTGGGGTGATGATCGGTTGGTACTTTCTCCGGGTTAAACTACTTGTGAGAGGGTGCTCCTCTGTAAACGTGCCGTTTCGGGATCGTTTTCAGGAAGTAGCTCTTCTATACAAACTTGCTATACTCTGGTTTCTCTCCCTGTTCAGTATGCTTGGCTTGCTATTTTCTATCTATATCATGTTTTTTGAAAACCTTTTACTGGGATTTTTCGGGAGCGGTACGTTTGGTTTAACCACATTCACATACAGTATGATGCTCTATCTGCGGGATCGGACAGGTGAAGAATTCGAATATGACTGACGGGAAATACGGTTGAGAGCAAGTCTTCTTCTGTCAGGCGATGAAAGTTTTGCGGGAGATCGAGCCGTTTCATTCAGGAGAAATCTCAGCAGTATGAGAGTGTTTAGAAAACATGGGCCTGATGCAAGATGCTGAACCTGCCCTATGTTTATTATGTAGAGAAAACATCTTCAAAATTTATTGCGCGGTTTGGGCAGTGATATGTTCTAGTTTCTTTGTCCCGTCGTCACGGGATCTCTTTGCCGAAGGCCTCGAAGAGACTCCTTCGGAGCATCCCTTCGGGGCGGGGCGTTTTCTAAATAGACTCTGTATATAGCATAAATCCCAAAATATTTTCGAGATACAGGAGAGAATATTTCATTATTTCTTTGCGGCCTTGGCGATTTCTCAATAGACTCAGTAATTATAAAGTGTTATATAGGAATATGGCTGTAGAATTTACTCAAGCATCCGATAATGCTAGTAGCTGCCTGTGCGATTGCATCTGGTTTTCAGAGATCCGGCGTCCTCATAGCGAACGGTTTATGATTGAATGAAGATGGTTTCCTGATGATGAAACCTGGAGATAATGCAGCAGTAATAAAAAGGAATTACACAGAGGATTTGATGGCTTCTCAAGCGTCGTACTATGGTGTCGATGGTATAAGATAATCTGTAGCGATTGCGGGAAAGAGTATTATTCGCTTTGAAAGATTATGAGCCTGTATGAACGACACAATTGCCGGTCTGGGACAAGGGAGCTTTCAGGCACAAGCTCATACGTTGCACTGCAGTTTCTCAGCATGATTGGGATTACTGATCCGGTTGGAAGCATCGGAATCGACAGTCACAGGGAGCAAAGGAGGTATCCATGATACAAGCGAATTGCCGAAACAATTTTACGGCGGACGATTTTTCGTTTATTCGTGAGATTTTAGCGAAGGATCAGCAGAACAAGGTTGCCTTAAGTGAGCTGCTAACAGATGAAGATATGCGTGATCACATCCTGGATCATGACCTGCTGTTTCGTCGGGTCCTTGAGAGCGGGAGCTTTACGAGAATTTCGCCCTATTTGTATTTTTATGTACTCAGCAGACGCGCTTTGCTGGAATACGAAATTCACGATAGAGAGATGGCAGATTATATCGGCTCGATGCTGGCAGAATTCGGGAGTGCCAGCCGGGCGTTCAGTCCGTCCAAACGTCACGATACTCAATATCATTATTTAGTGGATATGCTGGATGATTTTATCGATGCCTCCTCGTGGGAAGCATTTCTTCTGCGCAGTCATCTGGGTAATTATGCCCTGTTTATGACCGGAATGTTTCCGGATTATATATATAGAAAAGCCACCTACGGACGAAAATCACCGGGGTTTGATTATTACGAAAAAATGGGGAGCAGCAGTTATCAGTGGGCTGCTCAACATAAATATGCAGTGAGATATCGGTTAGTGGAGATTCTTTCGAATCTGGCTTCCATGTTCCGACAGGTGCGTATAGCACTGAATAAGCTGGCTGATGAATACATCGTCCTGGATGAACGACCCGACAGCATGGATAAAATGCTCCGTAAAATATTCTTTGATGACAGGGAGCTCGGAAACTAAAAACGAATTGCGCTTATGTCTTTACTAAAGGAATTGCAGGGTATTACTGAACGGACTTATCAGCAGGGAAGCGGCATCAATCTGGAACAATTCGTGATTGGGCGGCAGCGGTTCTGGGATCTCCGTCGAAGAAGTGCTGAAACCACCCGGGAGCTCTCTGATATTGCACGGACTTTTTTCCGGGTCACCGGCAATCGACTCTATCTGGCTATCTACTATTCGGACCGGATGATTGCATCGCTGGAACGCAATGATCCACGCCGGGGGGTGAACGAAAAAAATATTTATCCGTTCATTGTATTCATCGAAGAACTGAACCATGCAGTGCATGGAGCCCTCAAATTTCTATCAGGAGAGCGGAACCTCCAGCGTGAAAATTTTATCCGGGATCTGGAGCTCCTGGCGAAAATAGACAGTTACTATACGTTGAAGTTTTTTGTCGCCTACTTCAACGAGTCAAAACAGCTGGAAGACTGGGATCGCTTGTGGGTTCGGCATCATCTGTTTGAAAATTGGGACTATGATTATGCCCACCATTCACTCCGGGATCGGTATCTCGAAACGAATATGCTGGGGGAAAAGTATACCCGCTTTCTGGATGGACTTGGGGCCCGGCAAAGGATTGCGGAGATCAGAAAATTCAGAAAGATGGCGTACCTCCGGAAAAAGCAGTATATCCTTTTGCTTCCCTAGCCTGAATTATTCCTACACCCAGAGCAAAGTGCACGCACAAGACAGAGAGACCTCGCCATCCCGTCCACCGGGTACATAGAGAAACAGGTGCATAGGGGTGTGATGCGGTTGTGTTCTTGCCAGCTAAATTAAAGCCCTGCTGCCGGAAGCGGATATATCTCCTTGCTTGCAATCACTTATCTACCTCTGTACCCAGGTACCTATACACCTGGGTAAGTGTTATGATATCCGGCCAGGTCTTGATTCCGTGTGCGATTCTGCAAATTGAAGAAGACTGTGACATTAGGCTCGCTCCCCTTCCCCGTCACGTATGAGGAGGAATAATTTGGATTATGATGGTCTCAGAAATGGTCTCAGAAAAGCCTTGGAATCATTCGTCCGAATTCCCTAAACTGTTGTGAGATGCGGAATACTGTAAAGCCTTGCCCAGCGATGCTCGAGATAGACGGCGCACGAAAATCCGGTTCAGGCACCATCGTCAGGGATGTGGTGGGCTTCGCATCGCTGACAGGCCGGGAGGTACATCTCAGAAACATCAGGGCGAAACGGCGGAAGCCTGGGTTGCGACCTCAGCATGTCTCCGCTGTCAAAGCAGTTGCCGAAATCTGTGGAGGCAGGATCCGTGGTGCTGAGGTGGGTTCGAGTGCCATCACCTATTTCCCGGGTGATATTTTGCGCGGAGGAGAATTCGCCTGGAATATCGGTACAGCCGGATCCACCACTATGCTGGCGTTCACGGTATTGCCAATGGCACTGTTTGCGGGCACACCATCCAAGTACACCATAACCGGAGGACTCTTCCAGGATTTCGCACCAACTGCCTTTCATCTGAAGTCTGTGTTCCTTCCTATACTAAGGGCAATGGGAGCGGAAGTGACTCTACAAATTTTGCAGCCCGGCTATGTGCCGCGGGGCGGGGGTCGAATTGTTCTCCGGGTAACGAGTGTGGAGGACTGCTTGCGCCCCCTGGATTTGAGACAGCGCGGTGAGGTTACAGGGGTAAGAGGAATTGCGCTTTCGTCCCGGCTTGAAGATCGTCAGGTGTCGGAACGGATGGCCGGAGAATGCCGGACAGTACTTGAACAAGCCGGTTATAACGCCGATATCGAGATCAGATACGATACAGAGGACGCCCCCGTCTACCAGTCTGTTGCCGTTCAACCCGGGGCTGCGCTGGCAATCTGGGCCGAAACGTCGGATGGATGTCTGATTGGGGCCGACAGGGCGGGTGCCCGGGGACGCAGTTCCGAATCCATCGGAAAGTTTACCGCAAACGCCCTGTTGGAAGATCTCCGGAGTCACGCGGCAGTGGACCGGTATCTGGCTGATCAGATAATCCCGTATGCTGCACTTGCTGACGGGACAACACGCATTGCAATTCCACGAATGACTGATCATGTGGAGACTCGTCTCTGGTTGGTAGAGGAGATGCTGGGAGCAAAAATTGAAGTGGGAACCAATCAGGTGATCATCAAGGGAATAGGATATCAATAGACACGATGAATATCCGATTGAAAATCAGGGGAATTTACGCGACGGCGCTTACGCAGCTTTTTCTGGACAAGGATTTTCAAATAGCGGATCCCTCGGATCTCATTCTGGAGCGATTTGGAGTACAAGATGCCTTTCACTTTCACAAACCTGCCGCCGTGGAAATTCAAGATAAGGACGACTGGCAGGGTGTTCTGCTCACAGGGACCCTCGAATCCAGCCGGGCAGTAATAGATGTGCTTCAGGAAGAACTGTATGATGTGATCTGTCGAAAACTTCGGGTTCGGGACAATACCATTTTCTATGAAGTGGAATTGCCCTTCATCGCCAAGTCTATCCTGGATGAAATCCGGAACCAGGTCGTTCCCACCATTCGCAACCATCATAGAATGCGTATTATCGCCTCGGAGTATGTTGACATGGTGGAACGGATGGAATTGTCCAATCATCCGGAGAAGCGAGCGCAGATTGGACAGAAACTGGAAAAGCGGTTTATCTGGGATGTGTACAGAGTGGGAATGCCCCTGGCAATCGAACATGTGAAACTGAAAGGAGATGTCATCAGCCTCTCTCATGGAGAAATCCGGGAAGTCTCTTCTGAGGAAAAACACCTGGTCTTGCGAAGGGGAGACTTCTCCGGAATCGGCGGCTACGACGGATTAGCGCTGTCCATAGAAGCCGGTGATTATGCGATGACGGAAGTCTGGGAACAGGGATGGATGTATGTGCATAATTATTACCGTGCTGATGAGATGTTCACCGGAGCCTACTATAATATCAATACGCCAATTGAGTATTATCCCGACAAAATTCGATATATTGATCTTGAGATTGATGTTGTCGAACGAGCGGAAAAACCGGCGGAGATCGTGGATAAACAAACACTCCAACATTATTATGAACAGGGGTTCATCGGTCAGAAGTTATACGATACCGCCCTGGAACAAGCAGAGAAGATCGTGCAAGCCACGCAGGAATCTTAGCAAGGAACTCCAAGATCGATGAACGGAGTTCCTTCTCATGAGCCAGGTAAATCCGGAGTCGCTGGATCGGAGATCAGAATAGTGATAGCCTGGTATCTGTTCACTCTGATAAAACCCATGCGGTGTTATTCAATGAGCGGAATCAGAGCAAACTCATTGACGTCTACCAGACCATTACTGGTGATTTTGAGCTCCGGGATTACCGGTAACGCAAGAAAACTCAAGGTCATAAACAGCTCTTCCACTTCGCTTCCGGTCTTTTTGGCGGCCTGACAGAGTTGTTCGTACTCGGCAGCCACCTCTCCAATCTCGCTGGTGGACATCAACCCGCCGATTTGAAGCGGAACGGAATCAATCCGATCGGTAACGACAGCCATGCCCCCGCCCAGTTCCGCCAGGTGGTTTCCTGCCTGCGCCATTTTTTCCTCATCGACTCCGGCAATAATCAGATTGTGGCTGTCGTGGGCGACGGTGGAAGCGATGGCGCCGCCCCGGAGACCCAGTCCCTGCACAAACCCCACTGCATACCTGCCGGAACCTTTATGCCGTTCGAAGACCGCGATTTTGGCAATATCCTGTTCAGGATCAGACTTCAACTCTCCGTTTTCGGAAGGCAAGGGAGTCTTGAAAGATTCGGTGACCAAACTTCCCGGAATTGCTCTGATAACACGAACTTCCGGAGTTTGACTCCCACTGTCGTTTGAAATACGGAAGTCGGCTGCCGTCAGCTGCCTGCCCAGATGGACAGTCCCGAGTAACTCTGAGTAGTCATAATCCACGCGCTCCCCAATATAGTTGCCGTCCTTCACTACGATTTTACCGTCGGAGAATACAGTGTCGATATCCATCTCTTCCAGCGAATTGAACACCACCAGATTTGCCTTGCAGCCTGTAGTGATTTGGCCAGGTGGGGGCTGTTCGTGGAATCGGAAAAATCCGGAAAAATAGTGTGCGGGATGGCTGGTTGCCAGGGCTACTGCAGCGAGGGTGGCCTCTTCCAGTTCCATGCCGGACTGTTGTTGAAAAATATCCCGGGCCCGTGTAATTATTCGATTCATGTGGCCCTGCTCCTGAAGTTCCTGGGGATCAACGTCATCAGAGCAGAGCATGAGGCGCTCCAGCGGATGACCGGCGGCAAGCAGATCCGGCAGGATGGTGTTCAAATCCTTGGAGGCACTCCCGTACCGCAGCATCAGCCACATCCCTGCCTGATACTTTTCCATAACTTCTTCGGCACTGGCGGATTCATGATCGGATGCGATACGGATTACGCCGTCATTCTGTCCGTTACTCACATAAGTGCGAAGATCATCTCCCGTAACCCCCGGGCAATGACCGTCCACGATTTTTCCATAATCGTAGACAAAGTCGACTTTCTCTCTGGCATCTCCTCTCCCGGAGATGATGCCGGGGAAGTTCATCATTTCTGCGAGTCCGTACACCCTGGGATCTCCGACATACCTCCTTATGTCCGCCAGTGTGATGGCTGCACCGGCGTCTTCAAGCGGAGTGGCCGGTACGCAGGAGGGGATACCGATAAAGATATCCATGGGAGCCCGCGCCGATTGGTCCAGGAAGAACTCGATGCCCGTGCTGCCGGCCACATTGGTTATTTCATGGGGATCGACAAAGACACTTGTGGTGCCGTGTGCAAGAACGCATTTGGAAAAGGCGAGGGGGCTTACCATGCTGCTTTCGATATGGAGATGGCTGTCGATAAATCCCGGGGAAACATACTGATCTGTGACATCAATGATGTTCGTATCGGTTGGATAAGACGTTTCGGGTGAATCAATTCCTGCGATGAGTCCATGGCGAATTCGGACATTCCCCCTGATGATTCGCTTGTTTTCCGTGTCAAGAATGTTCGCTCCGGTTAGAATTGTCTCAGCCTGCCTCATTTCCTGTAATACTCCTCCTTGACGGTTACAATATCCGGCAGATGCCTGAAGTCTTCACCGGCGTCAATCCCAAACCCGGCCACCCACCTGTCCGGGATCTGAAAGCCCACATAGTCCAGTGTGAGACCGTCCCGCAGTTTTTGTACTTCAGGTGCCGGGTGTTCCAACGTTTTCTCTAATAAAACACAAAACTTTAACGAAGCGACCTGTTTTTCTTCCTGCAAATATTTACGTACCGCTGAAAGGGTAAACGCTTGATCCACGATATCTTCTATGACCAGAACATGATCCGAATTCAGGTCTTCCAGAGCATATTCAATACGGGCTGCTCTGTGGGTCTCTCCACCCGCTTTGATGCCCTTTCCGTACGTGATCGGCTTGATAAAGTCGTATTGTAGTTCAGGGCCTCCGCACCTGCAAATTTCCCTGCCAAGATCGGCAGCAAACACGAATGCCCCCTTCAGCAGAATCACCGCATGGAGCAGCTCGGTGTGGCTGTAGTCTCTGCAAATCTGTTCCGCCAGAACCCGGGTGCGCTTGCGTATCGTCCTTTCGGGGATGAGAAGCCGATCGATACGATGATCTGCGAATGGCCGGGCAGCCTCATCATGAAATTCATCGTCCTGAATTACAACTGTATTGGCAAAGTCGATATCTTTATTCACAATTTTTCACTTTGTGTGAACCTGTCGTATTACATTTTCCGCTGTGTGCTTGAATGATTCGTGGAAATGTTCCGTTGTTAAAATTAAATTACCAGTCCCCGATCTGAATCGCAAATCAAATTGAAAAGGAGAGATTCAAGCATAGAAGAACTCTCTTCGTAAACTTGTCTATAAAGAGAATGAGCAATGGAAGAATCCCGGCTATCTAAAATTTCTATGCTGTCGAAATTTTTATTATATTGGCACCGGTTACGACACTACGAGAGAAATAAATAAAAGAGACAGTGCTTAGTTGAATGAGTATTATTCTACAACCGATTGAATGAAAAGGAGTGAACGTTTATGAGTATTCGGATGGATGACAAGGTGTTTGAAATTTGTGCCTGGTGCAAGAAGCACATCCCGGAAGATGACGAGGTGTTCGGAATCGGGGGCACATTTCCTGAGGAGAGTGATTTAAAGAAAAAAGATGGTGAGAAAGTTACCTTCGATCTTCAGACAACCGGCGAGCCGGTGGCAGGTTTTGCGCCTCCGTTCTATGCTGACGCCAGACAGGAAGGAAAAGATGTGCTCTTTATGCTGTGTAGTGAAGAATGTGCGCAGGCACTGAAGGATGCTTTCTCAAAGGAATCCAGGGAATGGTTCAGCACATTGGAAGACATATGAACCATACTCTCGAAGTCTTTGCAGAAGATACGCTGGTATTTGCCAGCGATCGGAATTGGTTATATCCGTTATTTGATCTTGAAATCTATCTCAATTCCACCGGGACAGAACCAACCTCAGTAACCGTTTATGATAAAGTAGTGGGGCGGGCCGCTGCCTTGTTTTTAATACATCTGGAGATCGCCCGGATCCATGCGCATGTCCTGAGCAAGTTGGGGGAAGAGGCGCTGCAGCATTACCAGGTGCACTATTCATACCATACGCGTGTCGACAGAATTGATTGTAAAACCGAACAGCTGTTACAGGAGACAGAAGACCACTCCGTAGCCTACACGCTCATAAAAGAGCGAGCCGGTCTGACGACGTCCGGTGGAAAAACTTGACTTCCGGGTATCCGCCGGTTATCCGGTGCAGACAATCCTGAAAGCAGAGTCGAAATCGATACCGGTCACTGCCGCACCGGCGTCACTCCTGATGATGCCGATAATCGGATGGGAGAATATTACTCACTGCGGGGAACCCGTCTCCCGCTGATGGAATGAGATTGGATCTCGAGTCTGAGGTCAACACTCTTAAAGTATGGTTTCCCCCGATCTGTGAACACCCCTGAAAAATAAACAGGGCATTACTACATTGTTATGTAACGCCCTGTGGGCGTGTTTTCAGATCCAGGGATGTTCAGGTGAGTTTCGTCTCAATTGTTTTCAGGGTTTTCATGGATTCGTTTGCGATGGTGTTGCCACCGGGGGAAAAGTCGAAGACTTCCAGCGACACCCACTTATTGAATCCGAGATCTTTTAATGTCTGGAATGCTTTCACATAGTCATTGACAGCATTTCCGGTACCCAGATACGTCCCGTCCATTTCCTGGACGTGCACGTGATGAATGTGATGGAAGTATTTTTCGATCAGCACATGAAACGGTTCCGTCTCATCTGGGGTGTTATGGAAATCGAACATTGCCTGAATAGCCGGATGATCGACCGCGTTTACGATTTCCACTGCCTCTGCCAGGGTATTCACAACATCGGTTTGATCGCTGCTCAGGTGCTCCACGAGGATTTTCACCCCCCGTTCCCGGGCATGACCAGCCACCTGGGCCAAACCATCAGCAAAATATTGCTTTGCTTCCTCGACGGTTGCTCCCTCCGTGGTGCTTCGCTGACCGGGTGAGCCAAAAATCATCACCGTACCGCCTAAATCACCACAAAAATCAATCAAGGAATCAAGGTAGTTAACCGTGCGATTTCGCACCGCCGCATCAGGAGTAGTGAAATGCAGGCCTTCCGGTGGCGGAGAAAGTAACCAGTGAAGTCCCACACATTCGATTCCGGCATTAGTCATGTCCCGGACCATCTGTTTCCGTTCAGATGCGCTAATTTCCTCCACCCCGTTTTCAACCAGTGTAAAGGGGGCAATTTCCACACCGGTGTAGCCTGCGTTGCCTATAATTGCACATTGCTCCGCCCAGCTTAACTCCTGCATGCTCTCATTACACATCGCATAGGCCCAGGGTATCTCTGTCGATCGCCGGCATGCGAAAGGCAGCCCGGCAATGGATACCGCTCCGAAGGCGGCCACCGAGCGACGTAGAAACTCTCTCCTATTATAAGATTGCATGATGCCTCCTTTTTCTTGTTTTGCAACTCCGGATGAAATGTCGCAATTGATCTGTTGTATAGTTTTCAAGGATGAATATAATTCATTTCGATCACAATTTGAAATATGTTTGCCGGAGATTCTCTGAGAGGCCGAATTCCGATTCCAAGGTGTTCGAAGTGAAGATTGTGGTGAATGAAGCGGATACCACGCTCCGCCCGTCCATGACGACCAGCAACGAAATCATCGTTGATAAGGTTGATAATGCCCTGTTTCTTCCCCTGGAATGTATTCATACGGAAGACAGCCTCACCTTCGTGTACAAGATGGAAGATGGCGGCACCGTGAAACAAGAGGTGCGCCTCGGGTTAATCAATGAAAACGAAGCCGTCATCCAGGAGGGAGTAGCGGATCAGGATCGCGTCTATCTCTCCACTCCGGCTAAGGCGGGAGAGCTGAGAGTTGTCCGGCTCTCCGTGCCAGAACAGCCAGTCTGACAAACGGGAAAGTCCACTCTCCTATGTGGCAAAAGTTACCCTATAATTTTCTCATTGCCATTGAAGCCATCTATCAGAACAAATTCCGGGCATTCCTGACCTCGCTGGGTATTCTTTTTGGCGTGGCTTCCGTCATATCCATGCTGGCCATTGGTACCGGAGCACAGCAGGAAATTCTGGAACAAATTCGATTGCTGGGCACGAATAACATTATTATCACGCCGGTGGTGGAACAGGAAGAAGGCGAAGTTTCCGAAGATGACACTCAGAAGAGAGCAGAGAAAAAACGTTTCTCCCCCGGACTGACCTTGGCCGATTGTGCAAGTATCCAGGAAATCGTTCCGCATGTGGAGTATGTCAGTCCCGAGGTGGTGGTGGAAACCACCACAATCCGGGCGGGATTGCGTAGAAGCGCCAAACTGGTCGGCGTCACCTCCAGGTACTTCGATACGTCGGACTTTACCCTGGAACGGGGGAATTATTTTTCCGACTATCAGCAGGAAAACGCTCTCCCGGTTTGTATCATCGGAAACTCGGTCAGTGCCAGATTTTTTCCACAGGAAGACCCCATCGGGAAACGGATCAAGTGTGGCAACCTCTGGCTCACCGTGATTGGCGTGCTCGAACGGCGCCACATTTCCCAGAGCAATATCCAGCATCTGGGGATTCGTGATTATAATATGGACATCTATACGCCCATTAAAACCATGCTGCTGCGCTTCAGGAACCGGGCCCTGGTGACACGAGATGATATTATGGCGGCTGCCCGAAACCAGAATGAAACTGGAAATTTAACGGCAGAGCAGCGGAATTACCACCAGCTGGATCGGGTGATTGTCAGAGTGGACGAGGTGCAGTACATGTCCACCATCTCCGATGTCATCTCCCGGATGCTGGAACGCCGCCACAATGATATCGTGGATTTTCAAATTATCATCCCGGAGATGCTGCTCGAACAGGAACAGCGTACCAGGACGATCTTTAATATTGTGCTGGGAGCCATCGCCTCCATTTCACTCATTGTCGGCGGTATCGGGATTATGAATATCATGCTGGCGTCGGTTATGGAACGGATCAAAGAAATAGGCATTCGGTTGGCCATTGGAGCCACCCAGCTGGACATCATCCTGCAATTTATCACTGAAGCGGTGGCAATATCCATTACCGGCGGAATTGCCGGCATCATTCTCGGCTTTGTGATGAGCTCCGGAATTGAGCGGTTTACCGGCATTCTGACCATTGTTTCCCCTGTCTCTGTGATTGTTTCGGTGGTGGTATCCGTCTCCGTGGGATTAATCTTTGGAATTTTTCCGGCCAGAAAAGCCGCATCGCAGGACCCGATTGTGTCCCTTCGTTATGAGTAAACATTGAGAACGGTTGGAAAAATCATACACTGGCAGTGCGCCTTCAGGAATATATGTGCTTGAATGTGGCTCTTAAGTCAGAACGACCTAACTCTACCAATAATTCTGGAATAAGTATGGTGTTGATTGCCGAAAGTTATGTTATCGGGATGTGCTAAACAGTTTCAAAAAATTCACGAGTTTTCTATGAAAGTATTTCGAATTGTAGTAGTCTTAAGCGTCTTACTGCCCTTTACCACCGTTGCCCAAATGAACGCCGAATCAGACACACTGTTTCTGACGCTGGATGATGCCATCCGCATTGCCCAGCAGAACAGCTCCAGTGCGAACATGGTTGAGCAGGAATTACTGGCGAATCACTGGAGATATCGATCCTTTCGGGCAAGCTTATTTCCCTCACTCAACTTCTCAGGATCGGCTCCGGGTATCCAACGGCAGATAGAGCAGGTAGTACAGGATGATGGTTCCGTGCAATATCGGGAGCGTCAACAGGGGACTTCATCTATCACGACCAGTATTCTGCAGCGCATTCCAATGACGGGAGGCACCCTGTTTCTATCCTCCAGTATTGAGCGGATCAATCTTTACAGAACTCTGGGGGATAATCTCTGGAGAGCCAATCCATTGTTCATCGGCATTACCCAGCCGATAATGGAGTTCAATGCCCTCAAATGGAATCGCCGGATTGAGCCGCTGCAATATGAATCCTCCAAAAAGCAATACCTGGAGGAAATGGCCCAGCTCGCCACGCAGGCAACGGGCAGTTTTTTCGACGTCTATATCGCACTGATTAACCTGGATCTGGCGAATTTTAACGTGGCGATCAACGATACTATCTACAACATTTCCCAGGGACGGTATAACGTCGGGAATATTGCCGAGAATGAATTGCTGCAAACTGAGCTCGCTCTCATGAACGCCCGGACCGACCTGGAACGGGCGAGACTGGCCTATGATCGGGCGCAAGATGATTTGCGACTCATTTTGAGCATACAGGAAAACCGCCCGGTGCGTGTGGAAGTACCCGAACGGATCCCCGATCTGGATATTAACGTGGCGCATGCCGTCGAACAGGCCAAGCAGAACCGGAGTGATATGCTGGATTACCAGATCGAGCGGCTGCAATCCCAACGAAATATCGCCCGCATCAAAGCAGAGTCCCGGCTCTCCACCACCCTGACCGCACGCCTGGGATATAACCAAACCTCCAATCGATTTGACACTCTGTACGACAATCCGCTCAATAACCAGTTCGTCGATGTCACATTCGACATACCGATTTTTCGCTGGGGAGAAGGAAAAGCGGATCGGGAAGCCGCGTATGCCAATCATGAGAGTATATTGAATTCGGTTGAGCTCCGGGAAGAGACATTCATCCAGGAAGTGGATTATCAGGTGCGTGAATTTCTCCTGTTGCAGCGCCAGATTGTGGCCGCAGCCACGGCAGATACGATTGCCTCACGTCGCTTTGAGGTGGCCAAGAACCGATATCTCATTGGCAAAATTGATATCACCAATTTGCTGATTGCGCAGCAGGAGAAAGACAGCGAACGCCGGAATTATATTCAGACATTAAAGCAATACTGGCAGGGATATTACAACTTGCGGCGAATTACCCTCTATGATTTTGAAACAAATCAATCTCTGAGATTCGGTTACAGGTTTTAATAAGCAATAAGCTTGCCCCGGAAGTGCTCCACGCTGGCCTCGCCGGGAAATTCGCCCGAATGATTGCCAACGACATTGTCGTTTCCTGAAAGTGTGGATAGCGATTGTAGTCGTCTGGTGCAGGGAGGGTCATTATGTTATATGACTATAAAATCTGTTCAGGAACATCACAGGCAAGGAAGCCGAACGGGATACTTTCCGGGCGTGGGGCCACTCTCCAATGCAGGTTGCGCATCCAAATCATTGCTTTCCTGAGCTAACTTAATAGTCATATTATGTTGAGAGTGTTTAGAAAACAGTAAGTCTCTGCAAACTGTTGCGCCCGGCTTCCATGGAGTATATACCGAACATAGTTCCCACATATTTTTCGGGATCCAGGAGCCAATTGGTCATGTGTTCTTTGTCCCGTCGTCACGGGATCTCTTTGCCGAAGGCCTCGAAGAGACCCCCCCCCCAACGGGATCCCTTCTGGGACTTCGGAGCATCCCTTCGGGGCGAGGCGTTTTCTAACTAGACTCATTATGTTCTAAGAAGCGAATTAAGATTCCTATCAGCGCTCCCAGCGGTGGGAGCGTGTCATTCTCCCTCGTGAGCTCTCACTGCCGACATCCTTGGGATGGCCTGTCAACAGAAGGAGAGAGATAGGTTGTTAGTCCTCGGATTCGTGGTGCAAAATTCCATAGCATTTCCCTGTCTGAATTCCTATTTTTTTATGAAACAACCTAATTCTCAGGGATGAATTTTCCTGGAATCCGGCAGCCGACGTTGATATCATCTGTTCAATATCTGGGACTTATACAAATTACCGGAAAACGAAGGAGTCAACGATGATCACACGGCGAGAATTTCTTCGAGTAACGGCCGGGGCTGCAGCGGGGTTCAGTCTCGCAGGCCTGGCTGGTCTTCCTGGACGCGTCTTCGCCCGGCAGAATCGGCCGAACATCCTGTGGATTTCTGTGGAAGACCTCAGTCCGCACCTGGGTTGTTATGGCGATTCACTGGCCCGTACGCCGAATATCGACCAGCTGGCCCGGGAAGGGATGCGATTTACCCAGGCCTACACCCCGGCCGGTGTGTGTGCTCCCTGTCGATCGGCCATTATCACCGGGATGTATCAGAATTCCATCGGCACTCATCATATGCGCACAACCCATACCGCGCCGGGGCTGCCAACGCCCTATCTGGCTGTCCCACCCCCGTATGTGAAAACGTTCACCGAATATCTTCGGTCCGCCGGATACTATTGTACGAACAATAGTAAAACGGATTATCAGTTTGGCGTGCCGTTCACGGCCTGGGATGAATCCGGCAGGGAGGCACACTGGCGAAACCGGCCGGATAAACGCCTGCCGTTTTTTGCGGTGTTCAACTTCACCACGACCCACGAAAGCGGGAACTGGGACGACCCGGAGCACACCGATCCTCAGGATGTGGAAGTGCCTCCCTACTATCCTGATACTCTGCCGGTTCGAAAGGACATTGCCCGCTTGTATGATAACATTGCTCTCATGGATCGCCAGGCAGGGGACATCTTGCAGCAGCTTCGGGAAGACGGGCTGGAGGAGGAGACCATGGTCTTTTTCTGGAGCGATCATGGGGATGGCTTGCCCCGGGCAAAACGGTGGTTATATGATTCGGGGATCAAAGTGCCGCTGATCATTCGATGGCCGGGAAAACTGAAACCGAACAGCGTGAATAATGATCTGGTAAGTTTTGTCGATCTGGGGCCCACCGTGCTCTCGCTGGCCGGCGTGCCGGTGCCGGTCCACATGCAGGGCCGCCCGTTCCTGGGCGATCAGGCCGGACCGCCCAGAGCATACATCTATGGGGCCAGAGATCGGTTTGACGAGTCTTATGATATGGTTCGGGCAGTCCGGGATCAGCGATATAAGTATATCCGGAATTACTATCCGCAGAAGCCGTATGTACTGCATGTCCCGTATCGGAACCGTAACCGCACCATGCAGGAGCTGTTCCGGCTCGACGCGGCAGGGAAACTCGAAGGGCCGCAACAGTTATGGATGCGTGATTCTCGTCCCCCGGAAGAGTTATATGACACCAGGAAAGATCCATTTGAAATCAATAATCTGGCCGGGGAGCCCGGGCATCAGAAAACACTGGTCAGGCTGAGGGAAGCACTGGCTCGCTGGATGGCGGCAATCGATGATAAAGGGGATCTCCCGGAAGATCGCATGGTAGAACAGATGTGGCCAAACGGTAAGCAGCCGGCCACCAATGCCCCGCTCATTCTCCGGCAAAAGAGCACAGCAGTCAATCCGCTGGAGCACGTGGTTTCGGAGAGTCCGGTGACAGTCCTCCTCTACTGTTCCACGCATGGAGCTTCTTTGGGATACACCACCGATACCGGTGAGAATCCCCGCTGGAGGATCTATACCGGGCCCATTACCATTCCCGCAGGCCACACCACACTCCGGGCGAAAGCCATACGCTACGGTTATAAGGAGAGTCCGGTATCCGTGGCCCACTTTACAGTGAAAGGCTGAGAAAGCAGAACATTCCAAACTCTCGAACATGGAGACGCCTCAATAAAATTCCGGATGATTTTTGAATTTACTCTCTTGTTTCCCCTATGAAACCAAGGTTCGGCAGGGATTCATGAACGGATAACACAGAACAGAACTCAGAAGTGACAACTCGTTCTGCCCTCATTTACCCGACTCGCCACGCATCTTTCTGAATTCAAGGAAGCTGAAAGCGCTTGTGTGGAACCTGCCTCCGTTATACATTTACCAGGTTGGAATACGAGCCACCCTAGCTCAGCTGGCCAGAGCAGCTCACTCGTAATGAGCAGGTCTCCGGTTCGAATCCGGAGGGTGGCTCTTTTTATTTTGATCCCGGAGGAGGTGGTATTTTTCTGATAAATGTCCTCTCTTCACACATTCTCGAGTTTTCACCTCACGCGGAAGAGTAAATGCAGAGAACCCGGAATTTAATTAAAGTGGGTAAAATGGAATGAGCGATTAGCAAGTGACAAGTTTATTTAAGTTCGATCCGGTTATAGGTTGAACCTAAGTTGAGCGATACGAGTGCCCCAATGGGGTCCCTCTGGGACAGCGAAGTATCGCTGTACTTAGGG
>CAYPST010000086.1:0-17539 GCA_964413425.1 uncultured bacterium | reverse complement strand
TGGGGGGCTGCCTCGGGCCGGTTCATTTCACAGGAGGATGAGCAGCGGATGGCGCGGGTGGCCGTCATTGGAGAAACCGTGCGGCAGGAATTATTTGGAGAGGCCGATCCCATCGGAGAGCAAATTCGGATCGGCAATGTCACCTTTGAGATAATCGGCCTGCTGGAATCCCGGGGTTCCAGTCCCGGCGGCGGGGATATGGACAACCGGGTGATGGTCCCACTTTCCACCCTGATGCGCCGGATGGCGAACATCGATTATATAGCCGGAATCAAGATAAAGTTACATGATACCCGGAATATGGGCCAGACGGTGGGAGCGATTGAGGAATTGCTGCGGCAACGCCACTACATTTCGGCCGGGGAGCCGGATGATTTCCGGGCAACTACTCCCGATGAAGTCACCGAATTTGCCGGCCAGGTTGCCGGAACCTTTAATATTTTCCTGGTACTGGTTGCGGGGATTTCTCTGCTTGCCGGCGGATTTGTTATTGCCAATATCATGCTGATCTCGGTGAGCGAACGACGAAACGAGATCGGTCTCCGCAAGGCTATCGGAGCCCGGAGCCGGGATGTGCGGGTCCAATTTTTGTTGGAAGCGATTGCCGTCACCGTCACCGGCGGTATTTTTGGTATTGTGCTGGGATTTAGCGGGGCGGCACTGCTCGGGAACATCATGCAGATGCCGGTGGCGATTTCCTGGGAAAGCGTGGCACTGGGAGTAGTGTTTTCAGGTCTGGTGGGAATCATCGCCGGGCTCCAGCCCGCCGGCCAGGCGGCACGAATGCAGCCGGTGGAGGCCTTGCGAGGGTAATGAGGGGCATATTGCCCCGTTGGGGCTTAAGGGAATGAGGCGCATTCATTTTCTACATCTTGCCCCTTCGGGGCGGTCCTGGGATATAACTCATATTTGGGTTACCAATGATTGAGACTGGTTTTTTGCCATTTGCTCCAATTGCAGGAATGACAAGGATATGTGGCCCCGTTGAGGCTCAGGGGGATGCGGTGCATCTGTGGCTTCGACCCTCGCTGTTGCATTTCGCCCCTTCGGGGCTTTTCGCGAGAGTGCAGCAATCGGCATCGGCAATAACCGATCCCGAAACCCTGCCCCAACGGGGCAAGAGATAATAGCCCAAGGCACCGCCCTGGGGAACGGGAACATCCTTATAACAAAGCCCCAACGGGGCGGAATAAGAATGAGAAACAAGACCGAGTGAGCGAAACCACGGAAGACCTGTTGTGGAAATCATCGATAATCAGCGCAAGTTTCTCGAAGAGGAGAATTGGGAGCGTTCAAATCCAAGTTCCGCGGTTACACCATTCGCCAGCCGTCCGGCTCCGGTGAAGGCGGACCGCAATACCCGCAGACCCCCATCCGTGGCGAATTCACCACCGGCAGCATCATATCATAGTCGGCGTCACAGGCGTGCTTCGCGGGATGTTCGGCGCACGAATCACAATAGAACGGATTATCCACAATCCACTGACATTCCACGCAAATTGCTGCCGCTTGTTTTCCACAGACTGTGCAGGAAAATTCCGGCGGAATATTCCGGGCCATGATGCGGATGCCTTTCTCCGGCGCCACACCGGTTCGGAGGTCTTTCACCTCAATGCGCAAATGGGTCGTGCTGCCGAAATCATATTCATAATCCAGCGCGTCTTCGGTTTCGAAGACCTGTACCAGCGGCACATTTATCGAGGCCGTTTTTCTTCGATATGCCCCGAAAGCAGGGAACAAAGGATCTTCCTCTTCAATGAACTCAGTGTCCCTATAATCCGTGGTCTCGGATCTAAACTCGCTCAAATGGCCGCAGCATTCCAACCAGACCGCACGGAGAAACCGATCCAGGTCCGCCAGGCTGCTTTCGCCGGCCATCTCCAGGTGCATCCAGTATTCCGGATAGTATTTTCCGGCCACCTTCAGGTGATGCAATTGTGCTGTCCTGCCAGCCTTCTTTTCTACAGCCTGCTGCTCCTTCCTTGGACTGCACGCCTGCAGATGCCGGGTCATTCCCCGGGCACTAAAGGTCTGATCACAAAACTCACACATCCCGATGTTAGTGGTAGGCATTATTCACTCCTCATTTCTTCTCTGAAGAAGTTGTATAAACCCTGATTCCGTATATGTATAAAGTTGAAGTCCGATCTGCTGCTTTCCAAAGATTGTTTAGCCCGCTCTGGCATGTCGGTCGCAAGGAACTCTAGTGATATGATAACCACCACCCCGCAAGTGGCGTCACCCAGTACGAAATTTTTTCATTGGAATAGGTTAGGCATTTTTCCAATATGTTTCCAGGTGTGATTATACATTGAACCAACCTGTTTACTTAACTTGCATTCAATGAAATTGAAAATTGTTTAATCATAGGTGGAGGGAAGACTGCCCCATAAACATTCCAGCGAAGCAATACGCGTTTGTCTGCAATTGATCAAAAACACACCACCTGCGCACCAGGGTGACGAGAATGATTTTATTCAACAGCATTTGGACCGTGTCGGTCCAACAATCCGGACACTGGCGGTAGAATACTCGGGTGATTTTCCGGTACCAGCTTATCCGGAGATGCTCACCAGAGGGATATCGACGGTCATCAGAGCATTCTGCGTAAAAGTCGTCTGAGTCCGGATCGCCATTAATCCGATCATCAGGACTCTGTTATAGAAAAATGTGTTAGTTCCGAGACGTCTCAATCTTCTTTACCTCATAATTATAATGTTCCCAATTTTCAATTATCACTGTAAAGCGATGCTGATAGTTCGAAACAGCAGACGGCCTTCACTGTAAAGGCCGTCTGTTCCCCGTCAAACCGGACATCTTTCACGCCGTCCAGGCGCTTGAAGACTTTTTTCAGCCCTTCCACACAGCCGGTTCAGAATATGGAATCAAGAAAGATAGTATATGTCAAAACGTCCTCTGAATTACAATTTCGAGAGGTGCCATCCGTCTGGCTGAAAAATGACACCTCTCGATTCGTTTCCGTTATGATAGCACTGAAGATTGATTTTTTTTATGCTTCCACTGCCGGATATGGAACCGGAGATAGCAGCCCACACAGAAGCCCAGGAGTGCGACACCCGCCGCAAGGATCACCATGCCGCCGGCAATGTATCCGATTACTGGCGCCCCGAGGGCAAACGAAAGGACCGAAAGCCCCAGCAGGGCAGTGGCTAGTGTCTGGTTAAACCGCTGATCCAGCGGGTCCTCTCTGTGATATGCCGATGGCGGCTTCCGAAGGAATCGCCGGCCGAACGCGATCACCGGATTCCAGCGAAAAAGGAGCGAGGTGACTCCTGTTAGTAAGGGAATCACCAGTAGTGCCTCATGCACAACCAGAGCCAGCCCGATACTCAGAACCAGGAATATTCGATTCGCCTGAACCAGCGGGCGGGGAATCGTTTTCGATTGCCTTGCATTTGATCCTGCTGACCGGGCGACTCCGGCACCGGACTGCTCTTTCTTCCACACCTGTTCCACTGCCATTAGATCACCTCCAGTTTTGAGTTCACAGGGACTCCATTGCGAATGTTATCGAACATGGGGGAATGCTGTTCCGCCTTCTTCAATAAGTCCTCCAGCGTCGCCCGATCGGCATCGCTTTTCACGCGCACGATGTAATCGAGGTTGGTATATCCCGGCCGCACCTTCTCGTCCAGTCCCAGGTAGCCGCGGAGATCCATATCTCCGGTGATTTCTATTTCGAAGTCGTCGAAATCAACGCCCTGGTTGGCGGCATGGGTCACCAGCCCGATGGAAACGCAGCTGGTCAGCGAAGCAAGCAGCAGCTCCACCGGATCGGCGGCGCTGTCCTGCCCGCCCAGTGCTTCAGGTTCGTCTGCCAGAATTTCTCTGTCCCGTGCCACAGTGCGGGTGATGGTCCCGTCCCGCCATTCGGTCTTCGCCGAAAACCGGAACTTCCCCACCTCCGGATCCTGTTTCACCTGCTCCACAAATTCTTTGTAGTTCTCAAGATTCAGGGTTAAGCAGCTCTTCTGTGCTGTGTTAACACTCATTTTCTTCCTCCTCGTTCCCTTTGAATAGAATAGTAGAATAGCCCGGCCTGCTCTGTATTCCACCTTACATGCCGGCCGGATTGTGAGATTCTTACGGCTGTGTCACAAAACCACAGAGTGACTCTGTTCTCTCACGACATTACACCAATGATGTACGAAGGAATGAAATATACGGATGGACGGGGTTCAGTGATCCCGCCCACAACAGATACAGAAAACGTTCGAGCGGATAGACTGAGGGAAAATCTCCTCAGAGGAATTCTTTTTGCAGCTTATGGTGAGAGTTTTGCTCATCATTTGTAGCAAATATAGACGATGGTGCAGAGGTTGTCAAGCTGGAATTCGATCCACTGAATGCCGATACAGAATCTCGTTTCCTTTCCGTTGTGACCAAGCACTGAATATCCCGTCCCTAAAGGGACTTGCAATGTTTGCAGGTATTCCTGGAAGTATTCCGTCCCTCCGGAACTGAAAACCCAGGGATTCAGGAGGGCATGCCCCGGCAGGGGCAATATATTTAAAGGTCCCAGCAAACACCCAAACCCCATCGGGGCGGCATAGACACAGCCGGGACCGATGGCATACTCTATCTATGGGAAAAAGATATCGAAGAAAGAATATCCCATCCATAGTGGCCCCGAAACCCAGGCATATCCAGGCGCTCAGATGGTCATGCTTCGGGAGAGGCAATATATTACTCGCAACCGGATGCATTCGGTTCCGAAAAAAACCGAAAAAAACCATCTTGCATTAGCAAATTCCGTATTTTAAATTAACAGCAACTAATTGAGATTTAGTCTCAATTACAATTATGAAGCGGTGACTTCTGCCGAAGCGGCAGAGCCGCTTAAAACGATACAAGCCGAATCTGATGAGCCCCGAAATACGATGCGAGTTAAATTATATGAGGAGCAACGAGAATGATTGAAGCAGCGGGTATCACACTCCGGGAGTCCATCGAGGCCCTCCTGGTAATATTCATTATGGCGGCCTACCTGGACCGCACCGGTGAATCGATGAAGAAAAGATTCGTCTATACGGGTGCGCTGATTGCCGTGGGACTGAGTGTTCTGCTGGCGATTCTGCTGTCCAGCATGGGTATCAATCCGGAAAACGAACTTGTAGAAGGAATCCTGTTTTTCGCCGCCGGTATTCTGGTGGCTTCTCTGACCATCTGGATGATGCGGCATGCCCGGCATTTCAAGGGGGAAATCGAGCAGAAACTCTCCCGTTCCTCCAGCGGGCTGGCTCTGGCGACCGTGGCCTTTGTCATGGTTTTCCGGGAAGGCGCCGAAACCGTCATCTTTCTGCAGAGCCTGCTGCTTTCCGGTTCGACTCCGGTGGAAAATTTCACCGGTGGTCTGCTGGGCATTACCCTGGCGCTGCTGTTCGGGTTCGTATTTCTCCGGGGCACGGCCCGCATTAATTTGAAACGGTTTTTCAACGTCACCGCAGTCATTCTTGGCGTGCTGGTACTCCACCTGATCGCCAACGGTTTTCACGAGTTCTTTGAAACGGAGATTCTCCCCTCCACCGAGGGGTTATTGGTTGTGGTGGGGTTTCTCTCCAAAGCCTCAACCAGTGCGAGTATTATCGCCTTGATGCTGCTGGCACTAGTGGCCACGGTCCTGTATGACCTCATCACCAGCCCGGCGCCGGATTACGAAGCCCTCAACCCTGCGGAGCGCCGGAAGGCGCAGTACGATTTCCTGAAAGAGAAATACACCAAGATCGGGCTGGCCTCCGTGGTGACCCTGGCCATGGTTATCCTGCTTACGCCTACCATCATCGCATCGAATGTAGTGGTCCCGCCTCCGGTGGACGTCGAGGCGCACCAGGGCACCATTTCCATTCCCACGCCACAGACAAAAGGGCTGCACCGGTATCAATATCAGGAGAAGCGCATCATGGTTGCCGTGAGTGAGACAGGTGAACCACATGTTGCCCTGGATTACTGCTATATCTGTCCGCCGACCGGATATGGCTACGACGGCCAGACACTGATTTGTTTGAACTGCGACGCACCTATCCAGATTGAAACAGTAGGCAATCCCGGCGGATGTAACCCGCGGGTTATAGCGTACACCGAAACCGCCGACTCCATTCAGGTGGCGGTGGAAGAAGTGAATACCGCCTGGGGAGAATAACCATGATTTCGTTTCTCTTCCGCCTGGCCAGACGCGCTGTCAGCATCCGGAAATCCCGGTTTCTCTCATTGGCACTCACCCTGTCGGTGGCTTCCGTGCTGCTGGTGGTGCTCTCCGCACTGTACTTCAATGCCGAATCCCGGATGGCCCTGGAACTCAGCGGAGTGCCGAATATGGTAGTGGAGCCCCGGCAATCCATAGTGTCAACGAGTGAGCTCCGAATCGACGATCTCCGGGCCCTGAAATCCGAAGCGCATTTCTGGCGAAATAATATTGCAGGAGTGGCCCCGATCCAGAAATCGGTTGTGAATATTGACGGAACGTCGCTGCCGGTTGCAGGCACCTGGTTTCAAGAAACCTTTTCTGTGGAATCGGATACCCTGTCGGCAGGACTGCTTACCTTTAAGGGCTGGAGCTATGAAGGAAACATTCCTGGCGAAAGACAGGTGGTGGCAGGTGCGCAGACGGATGTGGCTTCTCCCGTTACATTGCACTTCAATGGCACCGCGTACACCTTTTCCGTTGCCGGCACACTGCGTACCGGATCGTACTGGGATAAATATCTGTTTGTGGACCTGGACTTTCTGCAGGCGACAATTCAGCGAGAGACCCTGGATCAGATCCTGGTAAGTTCGTTGATCAAGCCCAAAGATGAACTGGCGGTCCGGGCGGAACAGTACGGCGAGGAGTCTCTGTCTCTGGAGGAATTCGAGCAGTGGTACTGCTCCCCCTATGCATCGTCGATTGCCTATACCATTCAAGAGGTGATTCCCCAGGGAGATGTCAGGGTGCTCCGGCGGATCACCGAAGTGCAGGAGGGGATGATCCGGGCGTCGTCCGGGGTGTTCCTGGCGCTGTTCGCACTGACCCTGATTGCTTCCGTCACCGCCATCTCCGGTGCGGAGCGGATGTACATCCACGCCCATCTCAAGGACTTCGGAATCATGGCAGCCCTGGGATCGTCTCGTGCCAAGATTTTCGCACAGGTGCTGACCGAAATCGGGCTGGCTTCGCTTCTGGCGGGGTTCATCACCTATGGTATCAGCCAGCTGCTGATTGGTTTCTTAAGCCGGGTGCTGTTCGCCATCCCCTTTGAGGCGCATGCAGTATTACTGGTGGGATCAGTCACCGTTCCCCTGATGGCGGCAGTGGTGTCATTCTTTCTCCTGCGCAAAGAACTGCGGAAAGATATCGTCCGGTTACTGAAATAAAAGGAAATAGCACGAAAAGGAAATGGCACACAGATGAACACGGAAAAAGAGGATGCCCACAGATTTTCCCAACTTCACCATCAACAAAATATCGGGTCCGGGAGAGACAGGAGATTATTCTGTCAGAGAAAATCAGATATTCCCTGCATTTCAAAACTAGATAGTGATTTCTTTGTGGCCTTTGTGGCCTTTGCGCCCTTGGTGATACCTCTGCGTTTTCTGAACTAACTCATGAATATGTTCTCTAAACTCGTCACCGCATCTCTGCGAAGCCGGAAACGGTTGTACGCGCCGATGATCATCACGGTGAGCATTTCATTATGCCTCCTGGGCAGCGCCTGGTTTGTGGGCGGGAGTTTTGAGTCGGTGGTGGATCACGAGATGTCCAAATACGGCGCCAATGTCATCTTACAGCCCGAACCGGGCAGTGATATCGGGGAAGGCGTTCCGGTAGAGGTGCACCAGACCCTGTATCGAGGGCACTATGTGCAGGCAGCCACAGCACCGCTGGGTCAATTATTGACGCAGAATCCCGCCTGGCTGGTGCGAGGAAACGGCGATCTGCTGGCAGGCCGGGAAGTGGCGGAATCACTGGGATTCCAACCGGGGGAAACCGTCTCATTCCGGAATGAGGAACATGAAATCGCCATCCTCGAGTCGGGCACCGAATTCGATTCTTTTCTATTGCGAAATGGTGAAGTGACCAACCCCACCATGGTCCTGATTCGCACCGATCATCCCGACCAATACCGGGGGGCCAATGCGGTGATTTTAAAAGAGATGGTGCAGTCGAAATTCCAGGTGATTTCCGCCATTCAGCGGCTGATGCTGTCCGTCGCCATTATCTCAGCGATCGCCGCCGTGGCCACAGTGATCAACCTGGCCCGGGTGGATGCGGCGAACCGGCGTTCGGAATTCGGCATCTTCAAAGCCCTGGGTGCAGGACAGCGGACAGTCTTTAAACTGGTGAGCGCCGAATTCGGTCTCCTGGCGATACTTTCTGCCGGCCTGGGTCTGGCAGGATCGCTGGGACTCGCCTATGGGATCATTTATCACCTGTCCGGGACGGCGCCAGAGGTGGACATAACCGGGATATTCATTGTTTTCTTCACGACCGGTGCCGCGTATGCCACCGCCGGAGGTTTGTACCATTTGGAATCGAAACGACAGCATGTTATCCGGGAATTGCAAGGAGAATAACCGTATGATTTCAGTAGAGAATCTCACCAAACGATATGAGAACATCACAGCGCTGGATCAGGTCTCCTTCGCTGTCCGAGCCGGCAGTGAACTGGTGGTGATGGGGCCGTCCGGCAGCGGAAAAACCACTCTGGTGAATCTAATCGCCGGACTGGATTCGCCGACTGAAGGCCGTATTGAAGTTAATGATATTGAGGTCACCGCATTATCAGGGGATGCGCTGACGGAATACCGGCGTAATCACGTCGGCATCGTCTTCCAGCAGTTCCATCTGATCGCCTATCTCACGGCCCTGGAAAACGTCATGCTGGCCCAGTACCTTCACAGTCTGCCCAGTAGGTCCGATGCCCTGGATTCCCTGGAACGGGTAGGATTGCGGGAGCGCGCGGATCATCTGCCCTCGGAACTCAGCGGCGGGGAGCAGCAGCGGGTGGCCATTGCCCGGGCTATCACCAACGATCCTGACTTGCTCCTGGCTGATGAACCCACCGGCAACCTGGATGCGGACAATGAACGGATTATTCTGGAGATCTTTCGCCAGCTGAAACAGGACGGGAAAGCCGTTATCACGGTAACGCATAATCCGGCGGTGGGAAAGACCGGAGATGAGATCCTCTATCTGGAGCACGGGAGAATTGTTTCTTCTCCGGTCCGCGAGGAGAGCAACACTCCTGTAGTTCAGTGATTTTATCGCGCACAGCCGGAGAGATTTACCTTGTGAAACGTCCTTGAAATTTAATACGCATACTATCCCGCGGAAGTATAAATTGCGTACGTCTTTTCACCTTATTACCGGAAGCGCGGTCATACCTGGTTAGAATGTTTTCTCATTCCTGGTCGTCCCGGATGTATAGTCCGAAGACACATGCCAACTGATCATGATGAACGGACTGAAAGTAACCAAAGAGGAATTCCCGTTTCTTACAAGGAACGGATTTTTTCCAGTAAGGAACATATTCTTCCCTGCAGGAAACCGATCTTTATCCCCCCGGAAACCGCATTTTTCCGGTAAGGGAAATACTTGTCAGGCAGAAGAGAGATTTGAGAACAGGTAGAGCCAATCATTGCATCTGGTGTCCACGCCGGGACAGGGATATTTTCTTGCAATTCGGGCCAGATGTATCCGGACGGGCTGCGCCATATTCCGTTGGGATCCTGTTCAGATAGCGGGTATATAGGAATTATGGCACTATTTCGAGCCATATTGATACACACGTGCTGCCCGGAGGCTTATGAGTAGTAAGAGCGGTAATATACTTGAGGGAAGCGCCTGAGGAAGGAAGTGCCAGAGCCCTATTGCTACAACTACTATCAACGCGCTTCCCAGGAAATAAGAACTAAGCGCCCGGGTGCGCCATCCTCTTGCCAGCAGTATTGCCGCCGGCAAATGCGTTGGCAACGCCCACAACAGATTCCAGTTCGCGGCGGTCCACGGCCGGATCGTTCCCACCCACATAAACAGGAGGAACACTCCCAGCAGCCCGGTGAGTCCAAACAGGATACTATCAACATACTGCAGAAAACTCCGGTACCTCGTCTCCCGGAGTGTCAGTCCGAATATCAGCATTGCCAGCAGCCAGAAAATAACCGCGGGTTGAGTTAGCCAAATTCCATAACCTGCCTCTGACGCCGGCGCAGGATAGGTGCTCATCGATTGCACCAGAGTCGTTTGATGCCCCGCTTCCTGGATCATAGAGCTGGCAAAGGCATCTTTGAGTTCATATGGTAAAAACATCATCTCTTGATAGGTGGCGTTCCTGTCTACCGGAGAGCCCAGAAGCAGATTGATGCCCAGCGATCCCCAGGGGCTCCCGCTGAGATAGGGACGTATTGCCTCGCGAAACGATACGGAGGGGGTAAACAGCGAATCAGCGAATATCAGATGGTTCCCGAAGACATCGACCAACGCATCCCGTACCTTGGTAGAACAGTTGTTGAGAAACGAATCGTACCAGTAATATCGGTTCTCCGGGCGATAATTTTCTTCCAGATAGTTGTACAGTGCCTGCCGCTGCTGAAGGGTCAGGCGCAGCATCTGTTCGAATAACGAGCGATGTGCCGCCCGGTACACTTTCCTGAACGTATGAAACTCCCACCGGGAGAGGTAATATCGGAGTTCGCCTCTGGTAAATTGCCAGTAGAAGGCTGGGTCGCTGAAATCGAAAGTCCCATAATTGTATACACTGTCGATCCCGAGCCGGGGATCCCGGACCCGGATAGCAGTATGCCCAAAAGCGGTGTATAATTCAGCTCCCGGACTGGCTGTAATCACTGAAATCCTGGATTGATCGGATAACTGTTGTGGAGCAGCAGACACCTGCTGGCTGACAACTAATAGAACAACGAACCAAACAATGTTGCGTAATTTCAGAGGGTGAACCACAGTTACCGATTTGGCTGCCACTTTGCTTCCGGAGTATTCGTTTATATGATAACGGGATTATTATACGAAAATTTTAACCGGAGTGCATCCCCTTCTCCTGCAATGAATTCCTGCTCATTTTTTCGGTTCTTTGATTTCTGTCGAGCTCCGGTCTTGTGTCAAAGCGCCATCTTCACCATGCTATAATTACAGAACCAGAACAAGCCCAATCGGACGATTGAATCACCAGCAGCAGTGTCCCATCGTGTTCATCCCAGGGATGAACAGATCACACGTTCCCTAAAGTAAAATTCACTTTTCACCATATTAGCATATGCTGTTCACTCAAATTTATACCACTTCCAATGCAACCGGACAGGCCATCTTTCAATTTTCCAGGGATGGCACGGAATTGCACTACAAATTGATTGTCGCAAATATCGAGGATGTTCTGATGTCCCATATTCATAAAGCACCTTCCGATGACAACGGTCCGGTTGTATCCCGATGCTCCCCCGCCTGTCCTTATTCCGGGTCGATCTGATGGTGTCCTGGCGGAAGGCGTCATCACCGCTGGTGACCTGGTTGGCCCTCTTGCCGGAGGAACCTTGTCCGATTTAAGAGACCTTCTGATGGACGGCGAGGCGTACGTAAACGTCCATACCACGGAGCATCCGGGCGGTGAGATTCGGGGACAGATTCATTAAAACGAATATACACCGGAAGCACTGATAAAGGCGGCGCGACTTTCAAGTCACGCCGCTTTTATCTGTTTACTGCTCCCTTCTGAACACCAGGAACCGATACTCCACCCATCCTTCTTTCAGGCAGCGCTGCCCTGCGGCGCCTCCTCTGATGCTATCGACCACGTTTGACCGAAATGGGATCAAATGGAGCAGATGAAGGAGGTATAAAGGGATTTCGTCATATAATCTGAGGAAAGGAGTTAAGTTTCTGTTCTCCACGAGTGAGAATTCATTCTCATTCGCGATATCTATAAATTCCCCGAGTGGAAGCAATCCTTTCAGACGCCATCCGTTCCGGAACCGCCGGAGCCAGTTCTGTCGTTCCTCATCTCGATGTCTCGCTCGTACATGCGTTTCAAAATCATCGCAGACAATCACCAGACCTCCCGGCTCTAAATAGTGGTTCAGGGCCGGGAACAATCGAGACGGATTATCGAGATGGGAGACCGCTTCGATAGCATACGCCACATCTGCGTGTGCAATATCTCTGGAATTAGCCATATCCTGCCGGCGAAACGAGCAAAATTGGGAAACGCCGTTCTCTCGTGCCCGTTTTCGTGCATGATCCACCTGGGTTTTACTGATGGTCAGCCCGGTGACCCGAACCTTCCACTGTCTCGCCAGTCGCACCGCAGTTGCACCGACTCCGCAGCCCAGATCAACCAGATGGGACAGAGGAACATCTTCTGATCTTACCCGGTTTGCCAGGACCTCGCTTATTAAATTGTCTACATAAACGAGAGCCTCCTGTCGTGACTGCACCCCAGGCCCCCACACCGCTCGATGGAGGCTGCCGATCTCGGCGCGCTCACCGAAACGAAGGAACCAATTAGTGTTCCGGTCATAATAGGCGGCGACTGATTCACTGTGATGGGAACTAGTCATGGAGGATACTACCCGGCACAGGATTCACTCTCCTTCCCCGCGCTGAGAGAGGAGATAATAGGTCAGCGCTTCCCGCTCACTTTCCCAGAGGTCGTAATCCTTCATGGGGGTTTCGGGAATAATCCGTTTGGCGTCCCCGACAAAGGTATACATCCAGTCCGGCTTCAGCCGGGTACCAACGCCGTCTAATGGAGGGCCGATCTCTCCACCTTCTCCAGCAATCTGATGACAGTTGCCGCACTGATATTGCTGATAGAGTGATTTCCCTTTTGTGATCTTTGCGGTGTCACGGACCGTCCAGTCAATATCCGGATGCAGCAGCGAATCCTCCCCGGTTTCCCCGCTGAGAAACGCCGCCAGTTTCTGGCCTTCGGTCGGAGTTAGCCGGTAATCCGGCATGCGGATAGTGGGCCGAACGCCCTCGTCTTCAAACCGCCGGTTATGTGGATTGATGATATATTCTTCCATCCAGGCTCGCTGATAGCGATCCCCGGCACCGTACAGGCTGGGAGGTGTGTTGGTCCCTTCGGCATCCACATCATGACAATTCCCGCACCGCAGAGGCAGGTAGAGGTCATACAATCCGGCGTCCATTAGTTCTTCATCCGCCGGTTCGGCAACCGTGTACCAGTCCGGCCGGGCTGTCTCCTGCGCATATTGTCTTTCCAGGCTTAATCCTGCCCGCCACCCCCAGATAGTTAATGCCACCACTGAAAGCGGAACCACCACGCCGAGTGCTCTGGCTACAGGACGTTTCGCAATTTTCCGCTCCGGATTCCGGTCATACCAGGGGAGTAGTAACATGGCAAGCACCAGAATCCCCGGCAATACCACACCACCAATTACTTCAGCGCTTCCTTCGAAAATGCGCAACAGCTGGTACAGTGAGTAGAAATACCAATCCGGCCGGGGGACAAACGAGGTGGTGTTCGGGTCAACTTGTTCTCCGACGGGTGCTCCGGCGACAACAGCCAGGACGATGAGGATCAGCGTGACTGCAGCCATGCCCGTGAAATCTTTCCAGGCCTGATATGGAAAGAACGGCTTATCCCGCTCTCCGGGCTCATCGGTTCGTTTCCATGGCGGGGTAATCCCCCTGGTCCGGATGAAGTACAGATGCGCACCGATCAATGCGGCAATCCCCAGGGGAATCCAGAGAATATGCCAGATGTAGAACCTGTTCAGAGTTTTAATCCCCATCTCGGTGCCGCCCTGGAGGATTCGTTCGATGGCACTGCCGAGCACGGGTACCAGCCCGCCTACTTCAATACCGACTTTGGTGGCGAAGTAGCCTTTCATATCCCAGGGAAGCAGGTACCCGGTGAAGGCCATCCCCAGCACGAGCGTCAGCAGAAGCACCCCGGCAATCCAGGTCCAGTGCCGCGGTTTTTTGTAGGCTCCCCAGAAGAAGGTTCGCAACAGATGGAGTCCCAGAAAAATAACAAACAAAGAGGCCGCCCAGTGATGGACTCCGCGCAGGAACCCACCGAAAGCGACCTGTTGTTCGATATATTGAATGCTGGCCAGCGCGTTCTCCGGTGACGGTGAATAGTAGAGCGCCAGCAGGGCCCCGGTCACCACCTGAATAACAAAGAGCCAGAGAAGCGAAGCGCCGAAGATGTGCGTCCAGCCGACCCCTTTGGGCTGTCGTTCGAAAAGAAAATCTGATATCGCTTTCCAGATGGGGCTTTTGGTGTCGTCACTCATGTCTGCTGGTCTCCCAGGGTAATCCAGACGGTTCCGTTTTGCAATTCTGACGGGTACCGGCCCAGCGGCGTCGGGGGCGGTCCCGCGATGACGTCACCCTGCCTGTTGTATCGCCCTCCGTGGCAGGGACACTGGAATTCCCCGGCATTCTGGTTCCAGGCGACATTACATCCCATGTGGGTACAGACAGGAGAGAAAACCGTGATCTGCCTGCCGTTTCGCAGAAGATAGACAAATTCGTGTTCTTCCTGCACCTGATACCCGGCACGCCGCACCAGAGAATAGTCCACCCGGGTCGGTTCATTCTCCGGGACAGCACGGAAGTCACCCAGCTGCACTCGCTGGGTTTGTACTTTCTCATACAACGGTTGCAGCAGATACCTCAGGCCCGGAATGAGGATAAGCGCCGCCAGAATCCCCTGTGCCCCGATCCAGAGGTAGAGCAGTATCTTCCGGCGGCCTTCTGAATGATCACTGAGAGTATCAATTATTTTTTCCATAGTAGACCTCGGCTAACCGTTGGTTCGCTCTCGCAGCGTATTCGACTCTGATGCCACGAACATCTCCTCAGCAAATTCCTGATGAAAAGGCTGGAAATTCAAACCGGACATTGAATAATATCCCGGACAGGCTATCTCGTATCAAGTTTGCGATAGTATCACTGGTCATTCACAAAGGTGTAATCACCACCGGAAGCCCCGGAATGACAGCCGATGCAGGCCGTATGCTCTCCGTTCTCTCCGGCTCCCTTCGCCACCTGTCCGGCCAGTTCGACCCCGTCTTCATTGGTATCAAGGCTCCCGTCCGGGAGATATTTCGCCCAGAACCAATCGTAGATCTCCGAATCATAGCCTTCAATGCGCGCCATAATGGTAATGGGGCCTGTGGAGCTCATGGTATCAGGATAATTTTCCTTAATGATCACTGAGCCATGCGGCAAGTTCTGCAAATCGCTCATGGCCGTTTCGTTGACATAATACTTCAACCACGCTCCGTGTGGGCTGTTTCCGGGCTGCCAGCCTTCCTTGCCTGGATACTGCGACCAGCTGGATTCATACCCTTCTGTTGAAGCCCAGATTGCTTTGGCCATTTGCACATCGGTTTCCCTGCCGAATGGCATTATCTCCTGTTCTTCCTCGCTTTCCGTAGGGCTGCTATCACAAAAATAAAGTCCTGCAGCCAACAACACAAACACCAGAATATACGTGGTCTTTTGTAACATGGTAGTCTCTCCTTTTATTGAGTACTCTCACTGTAATAAACGTGACTACTCAAGTATAAAATTCCCCGGGAACATCTCGGTGTAAGTGAGCTAACACTTGAAGAAAATTATTCTCTAAATACTCATCTTTTTGATGATACCGAGCGATCTGATAAAAAAAGCTGCCCGTTGTTCAGGGCAGCTCTGTATCCGACCATAAACGTAACCGTTGTTACTCAATCATGTTCATTGTGATGATGACTGCTCTGTCCTTCCATCCCGGCGTCCATCATACGACTGAAGTCCTGGGGCAGATCCGTTAAAGCAATGGTTTCCCGAAAACTGACCCGGGATTCCTTCTCCGATTCCAGTCCGGTGATATTCACGGTAACCTTGGCTTCCGCTGCATCCATTTTGGAGAAATCCATGTTTGCAAAGAGCATGGATTCCATATGTTCGCCCTGTTCCATCATGCCCTGTCCTTCCCGGAGCATGGACATAACTTCGGAATAGGGTTTCAGCGCCGCAGTCAGCTCATCACCATCTTTCGTCATCACAGTAACTGAACCCTGCGCACTGCTCGCATCAATGGGATTTTGCCGGTAATCATAGGCAAACACACTCACCCCGTACATCATGGGCACCACTTCAAAATGGTGCTGCTGGGTCATGGTGACCTTGCCGCCGTGTGCCATGGCTTGCTCGTGAGAATGTCCCGGCCGTGATTCCTGTGCAAATATCTGTGTACCAAACAAGAGAACAGCGGCTGAGATCAGAGTTGATAATACTCGCCTCATTTGGTTCTCCCTTCTCTTCCGATTAATATTTCAAACTGGGATTAAGATCCCTACCAACATCATGTTTTTCATAGGTAAGAAAATTTCCGGGAAATCGCAAATATGACGATACTTCATGTCTCTCAACACCCCCGGACCGCCGCAAGCCCGAAGGGCTGCATCCCGGAGATCAGTTGCTTTCGGGAGAAACCTGATACTTCAGCTGCACGGCAGTGACCATCTGATCGGCCGTTTTCCCGTCCGCCAAACCCTGGGTGATGAAGCGCTTCACTTCCTGGGCACCGCTCGGCGCCGTGCAATCGCAGGCTGCCAGGTTGTCGCTGCACTCACCGCAGGGACACTGGAATTGCTCGGCCACTGCGAACATCTTTGCCCGCAGTGCCTGATTTTGTGGTGACATCCCCGAACTACTGTCCCTCTGCGGATTGTTCAGTAAAAGCACTGCACCCAGCAAAACGATCACCGCTCCACCGATAAGCAGCAGCGGGATGGGTACCTGCACCCGTTTCCCGGACGATTCGGATTTATCACCGGTTTGCATCTTCGACGTTGATTTTGAAGATTGGACAGGCTTGCCGCACTTTGAACAGAATTTGGCGTGTGATTTCAACTCTGCGCCACACTCTATACAATACATGGATACTCCTCGGGTTTATTTTTATCGTTATTTCTATTTCGCCCCTGCGGGGCTGACGGGATTTCAGGACATAGCTTTTGCTAGAAATATCTTGCCCCTAACGGGGCTTCTGCCTCTGAAAGCTCAGAGACACTTTCTCATTTAGTCCCGTTAGGGACGGCATGTTTCTGGCAAAACCGTATAGTAAAAATAGAAGTCCCGTCGGGACGACATATCCGCTTTCTGATCTCGGCTTTGTATTATTTATTTATATGACTATTAAATTGCCTCAGTGTTTGTGATTGCGCTGCCCATCGGCGCCCAGTCGAGGCATCCCGACCGGAGGACCGCCGCTGTCCAGGCGGGCCGGAGTGGAGGGATCTGGTCGGGGCTCCTGATCCGGCGCGTCTCCTGTGGATGCCCGCGCGCTCCGCTGGTGCGTCGGGCCAGCCCGTTCCTGCCGCCAGATTCCTCGACTCCCTCCTGCACACCAGTCGGTCGCTCGGAATGACTGCCGGAGGTGAAATCAGATCAATGCCCACAGAACGGTCACTCCCGGACGGTGTGGTAATGTACTGAGTTAATGTAATAGCCATATTTATTTATACCCAAATTTCCTAAGTACAGCGATACTTCGCGAAGCTCGTATCGCTC
>CAYPST010000085.1:0-17722 GCA_964413425.1 uncultured bacterium | reverse complement strand
CACCACCACGTCTAATTTCGGTCCCTCACCCGTCCCGATGGCCTGCCCGCTGGAAAGCGGCGAATCCCAGCCGACCGTCGCTTCCTCTCCGATATCGATATGCCCGTCGATTTCTGTGGTGTTCAACTGCTCATACATGGATTCGGTGGCGGCCTTATCTGCGCTTTTTCGCTCACCAAGCCCCATCCACCGGCCTGCGGTGATAGCGGCTGCTTCGGTGGCGCGGACCAGCTCCAGCCCTAAATTTCGTGGTAAATTCTCAATCACTACTGTCCTCCCTAACTTTCCTATTGATTCCGGACCGTCGCCCGTTTTCAGTCATGATTTATTCATATTCAACAGCCGTTAAATATCCCTCATCCTCCCAGGCGATCATCCCGCCCTCCATTACTGCCACATCTTCATATCCATTTTTCCGGAGGAGATGTACCGCCCGGGTGCTGCGCCTGCCGCCTCTACATACTACCACCAGAGACTCATCCCGGGCAAGTTCTGAGAAGCGGAACACAAAGGAAGACAGAGGAAAGGGAAGCGCGCCGGGAATATGGCTGCGTTTAAATTCCCGCGGCTCCCGCACATCGATTACCAGCGGCGCATCCGGATCGTGGATCCATTCCCAGAGCTTTTCAGGTTCAATGGTCGGGATCGCCGCTATCGGAATATCTGTGTGCACTGGGATTTCGCCGGGATAGGAATATTTCGGCAGGTTCTGGCACTCTTTAAACGCGCGGACATCACACTCGTAAATACAGACCGCCGGATCCAAAATCCGGTGAAAAATATGGCTGATCGCACTGTCATCCGCTAAAAAATTGTCCTCCCCGAGATACTGGGAGAAGCCGGTGGCCTGCATATAATTCCTGATCGGCTCAGGAACACGCATGAGAAAGACATCGCCTCCGTCTTCCCGATAATCTTTCACCACCCGTTCCAGCATATGGATGCCGCTGAAATCACAATGATCCACGCTGTACATCCGCAGCAGAAGAAACCGTTGCTCCGGATGCCGGTTTTTGTGCTCCTGGATTTCCTGTTCCACATGGGTGGCCGCCCCGAAATAGAGATCACCCAGAATATCCAGAATTCCCAGCTGCGGACATTCCGGAGTATCCGGTCGGGGAGTGAAATGCCGGAAATTATCGTCCGGCAGGACCGAGGTGACCCGGGGGGTACTGGTTCGAACGATATAGACCACAAAGGAGAGGAAAATGCCGGATAAGACGGCAAATTCAATGTGCAGTAAGAGGGTACCCAGAAAGGTCACCAGCATAATCAGCGCATCACCGCGGGTGCCTTTCAGAATGCGTATGATCTGCTCCTTGTGAATCATCCGGTAGGCGGTGACCATCAGCACGGCTGCCAGGGCAGTGCGCGGCAGGTAAGCGACAAGAGATCCCAGCGTCAGCGCTGCCGCCATGACGAGAGCTCCGGACAAAACGGATGATAAGGGCGTGCGGCCCTCCGATTCCCAGATCACCGCCGAGCGGGAGAAGGATCCGGCAGAGGCATAGCCGGAGAAGAGCCCGGAGGCCATATTCGCCAGGCCCTGCCCCACAAATTCCTGATTACTATCCAGGCGCTGGCCGGTATGCGTGGAGAGAGTTCTGGCAATGGAAGTGGTCTGTACCAATCCGATGGCTCCAACGGCCAGGGCTCCCGTTGATAATTCCACCAGGAGCTCGAAATCCAACAAGGGAAGTCTGGTCAGGGGCGGCAAGCTCGCTGACAGTTCGCCGACCACATTCAGGCCCTGCTGATGCCATCCGAAGACATACACGAACACTGAGGCCAGGACCATTCCGGCGAATTCTCCGGGAAACTTGCGATTCCATCGGCGGGCAAGTACAATGAACCCGATGGTGCCCATGCCCAGCAGTGCTGCAAGGGGATGCAATTCGGTAACCCGCCGAATGATATCGGTCATGGTTTGCAGGAAGGTATGACTCGGAATATCCACTCCCAGCAGATACGGGAGCTCCTTGACCCCGATCAGAACCGCCGCGCCGGTGGAAAACCCGACCACCACCGACTGCGACACAAAATTGATTAATGCCCCTAGCCGGGCGAACCCGAGAATCAACTGAAATGCCCCCGCCAGAAACGCCAGCATGCCTGCGGCCACGATAAATTCCGGTGTCCCCGGTTCGACGGCGGTAATTAATGCAGATAATACCAGCAACGAAATAGCCGTGGCCGGACCGCTATGCGTATGATTGGAAGATCCCCACAGCGCAGCGACAATGGACGCCACCACGGCCGTGTAAAGGCCCATGATCGGAGGCAGCTCCGCAATCAGGGCGAAGGCGAGTGCCTGCGGCAGCAGGATCACTGCCACGGTTACTCCGGCAAAGAGATCGGGGCGGAGGTTCTCCGCAGTGTAATCTCTGAAAAATCTATACGGCTTTGTCAGATATTTCAGAATGTATCGCGGCACAGAATCCTTCCTGCAGCACTATCCTGTTTTTCTCAATCACGCTGTCCCGGCGATCAGGGACAGATCTCTGGCTCGATTGTCGGGTTATTCACGCCAGTCATGAATCTGACCTTCGAAGCAGAAAGCACCGCCCTCGACAAAACTGCCGTCGAATGGGGTCGCTTCTCTTTCCACCCGGTTGCTATAGCAATGCATTACAGAAGAAACCAAGAAATGTTTCATTGGACGCCTTCTCTTCACCGAGATAAGGGGATCCAGCCCGGCTGAGAGCTGGTTGCCCCGTAATCGGAATGGTTGAAGATCTGCTGCAATTAACTCTTTGAGAGTGCATTGATAATTCAGAACACTCCGCTGCCTTCATTCACTCACCACACCGCCGGAAATCTCTGATCCGGTGGAAGGTCATATAATTGGCATCATGGGCCCGGTGGGAACCATCCCAGGCTGTGCGGCTCACGGCAGTGATGTCGTCGCCCTCAAACAGCCAGTCGACATACTGAAAGGCGTGGTTTTCCGGATCCGGGTGACGCAGGATAATCTCTTCAACCTCCCAGTGATGGAGATCGGCGGAGGATGTTAACGCCAGTATATTTCGATATGCCTCCGGATTGCGCTGTTTATTGACCAGCGACCAGTATCGGTCTGTTGTCGGATCATATCGAATAGTAAATTTCGCCCGGCCGCCCGGAAAATCGATGAATCCGGTCTGCGGATTGAAGGATACGGTTTGTCCGTCCGGAGAGATTTGCACGATGGCCGCCACGCCGCCCCGATCATCATTCACCCGTAAAATGTTCACCAGATCGCCCTCCGGTGTCACCACCACATTCCCCTCCAGCCAGCCGGGCTCTTCGGCATCCAGCCAGTCCGGCTCGAACGACAACCGGTTACTCACCGTCCAGTTCTCCGCCTGCAGCAGGTCCGCATCCACCGGTGCGGACATCACCAACGCCCGGAAATGTTCCGGCCATCCGCCTTCGGCTCTGGTATCTTCCATGGCCCGCCATATTCGGCCCTGGTGAAATTTTACCGGAACCGGGGCCGTGTGATAGCCTCCGCCATCAAGCAGAAGCCCGGAATTGCTGTCTTCTGGTGATGTCCAGGTCTTTCCCTTATCGTCCGACCGGCGAATAACCGCATCTCCTTCATGTCTGCTGGTACCCATGATATACAGGCTGCCCCGATGAGAAAAAAGGTTGGACCACCACTGTCCCTCCAACTCGGTTAGCTGCTCCCAGGATTGCCCTTCATCCCTGGAGCGAAAAATTCTGGTGCGGTTTTGCTGCGATCCCGGTCCGAAGATATCGTGCGAAGCCACATAGGTCCCATCCGGAAGCCTAACCAGACTGGGCGAGCCGATATATTTTTCGGTCTCGGCCGGAATATGATCGATGACCACACCCGGCACATTGGCTTGTCGCTTCTCTCCACAAAAAGTCAGAAACTGGAGCACCAGAAAGGTTATGAGCACTGTGGTCAGTTTCGTCAATTTCGTTCCGGTCGTTCCGGAAAGAGTCATTTTCTCCTCCGATCTTTCGAATAAGACTTTACACCACTCATAGAATAGGCCCACACATTTCCTGTGATCAAGACCTCAGAAACATGTTGACAGTCTGTGCAATGGCTTGCATTGGCCGTTGCATTGTTCGGAAATCTGCGCGAGCCATGTCCCGTGATAATTGGCGCACCTCAGAGTTTCAACTGGTCCGGAATGTGGAGGGGAAACCGGTCCTGGTTTGTGATCCGCGGTTATCGGTCTTTTCCGTGTCAATCTGTGTGCTATTTTGTTTTCAACTCAAAACTTCAACAGTCCATCTTTGAAGGTCGGCGAATGGCCGAGAAAATAGCAGTTGGGGAATCGGGGCGTTCGGAAGAGTTCCAGGCCATCTGCTGCCTTATAGCGCCGGAATTCGAAATTTCCTCTGGGGCGCTGTGTTCCCCAGGTTAGCCGGCTTGCTCCCTGGTAAATGTTAAAGTCTCCCTTCTTTTCCAGAAAATCAATGGCCTTAATCCAGGTTTCCGCACCCAGTGTATCGTCTCTGGGAACGACCAGTGTAACAATGGGATTACTTTTATCCGCGGACTGATCCGCAAACTGATCGGTGATGATAATCGAACGCTCCGGATCCACATCGAGCTGCTGGGCAACATCCGTGTACAGCTTCCCCAGAACAGCGTTGTGCATATCATTCGTAAAGATGCGGGGAACGCTTTTATACCCGAACGATTCTTTTTTAAAATACCCGGGATGCTCCTCATCTTCCTCCAGTCCGGAGACATCGGGCAGCCAGTTTGTGCAGGCAGGCACGGTATACACCGCATCGAGTCCTTTGAGCAGATCTTTATCCAGCCGCTTGATTTTGTCTTCCAGGGTGGTAGAAGCAGACGTAACCACCAGACTGTAGGAATGACCGGTGGTCACGTAATTCGTTCGCCGGTAGTAATCAATGAACATGTCAAAATTATCCCGGATGCTGCCGGTATCGATGGTATCATCCCAATCCAGAAAGATGGTAGTGCGTCGATAGGAGTATTTGTGTCGATGCTTCAGCGGTTTATAGATCTTGTATTCCCCATTGATATTAAAATCGTGCTGGGCCATATAATTGATTTCTTCCGGGGAATGTTCGAGTTTTGTCTGCAGGATGAAATAATAAAAGAATGCCTGGGAGAGGAACTGCTGCTGATAAAGATACCGGGCATCCCGTAATATTTGCTCCGGGTTATCCTCGGTAATGGCGATGATTTCCTCCTTTACATTTTCCGGCAGCACCCCATGGGTGATTTCGGAGGGCTGCAAGTCCGGCAAAATTTCTTTGGCCCAGCCGAGCGCTTTGGACAGAGGGAGAGATATGATCCCTTTCCCATTCGTCTCGGTATCATCGGTTACGAACTCATAAAAAAACCTGGCATACGCTCGAACTAAGGGAATAGTCGTTTTCATAGTTCTTCCTCACATCAATATGTTCTTATCTTCGGGCAAGTGCAGACGTTCATGCATTCGGCACGGAGATTCAATGCTCTCTCGTCGGCAAATCACCACGAATTGCGGTGCGTTTTTTCCTTTGCGCTCCGGTCATCATAACTGTATACTAATTTAAAGATATTATTTATCTTACGTGTAATGATTTTATTAAAATATTCAGGTATTTGCGAGGATGAATAGAGATACAGAATTTATTAACCATCACGAGACAATTCCTGCCGGGAATACTGTGAAGTCAAGTAATGCACAAGCAACCGCGCAGGTGATTCTTTTATGAAAATTACCATCCCACGAATTCTCACCTTGATTTTACTCCTCAGTGGACTCGTATCGATATACGGTCAAGACCATCTTGTTACGATACCGACCACATCCAGAGAAATGGTGGACGGCCGCACCGGAATCCCGATTCAGGTCACAGTGGATAGTTTTCGTATCGCAACAACGGAAGTCACGCAGGGGGAGTTCGAAAAGATCATGGGAAGGAACCCCTCAGTTTACCAGGGCACCTCCAAACCTGTAGACAATATCAGCTGGTGGGAAGCAATCGAGTATTGCAACCACCTGAGTGAAAGAGAGGGGCTCGAGCCATGTTATAACCTGGAAACCGGTGTGTGTGATTTCACGAAAACCGGTTACCGGTTGCCTACTGATGCCGAATGGACAGTTGCTTCCGGTCAGATGGCGCAGACGATAAGTACAGAAAACATCAGAAAGTATGCAAATCTGGGATCTGTCAATACCAAAGATCTTGATCGCCTGCTGACCGCCGTGGAAACAGAAGGTGCTACCGACACGGCCTCCTATCTGCCGAATCAATACGGTCTCTATGACATGCTGGGCAATGTGTGGGAATGGTGTTACGACTATTACGATCCCGTTGAAGATCATCCCACCGCTGTTCACAATCCGCACGGTCCTCCCGGCGGACTGGCCCGGATTATTCGCGGCGGGTCGCATATCACTACCGTATCCGAATGGAATCTCGGATATCATTCATCCATGAAACCGGAATATAAAAGCCGGTTCACGGGTTTCAGGGTTTGCAGAAGCATTCCGGCACGGGAGGATACCTTAACTCAGGAACCTGATTCTATCTGGTTTGATCCTTACAATCAGCCCCCGGCAGATTACGCCCACGTCATCGGATATCTTTCTTCTTTAATCATCAACTCCGGTGATACTGTACTCACGTCTGTGAAAGACTGGTCTGTCCGACGGTCCGAAATCAGGAAGAAATGGGAGAAAATGCTCGGCTCCCCGGCCATCGATCCACCGGATCCCAAAGTAATGACAGCTCAAACCTATCAGGATGATAATCATACCGGAAAACTCCTCTATCTGCAGGTTGAGCCGGAGTTCTGGGAAAAAATTTATATCATGATGCCTTCGAATCCCGTTCGAAGGCCCACCCCGGCGGTCATCGTCCCGTATTACGATGTGGATGTGCCTGCAGGCAAGAACATGGGGGGGCGTATTTATCGTCCCATGGGAATTCGCAGCTTCGCCTATCATATGATCCAGCAGGGTTACATCGCCGTGGCAGTCCGCTGGTTTGGCGAAAGCTACGGAGAGAGTTACGATGAAGCCGTGGCAAACCTGCGGCTCAAGCATCCTGACCTGACAGGGTTGGGGAAATGGGTATGGGACGTCCGGCGAATCGTGGACTACCTCCAGACTCTTCCGGAGGTCGACCACGATAAAATAGGCATTATAGGACATTCACTGGGAGGAAAGATGGCCTTATACGCGGCAGCCTTCGACGGACGGATCCAGTGCGCCGTGGCTTCCGAACCGGGCGTCGGCTTCCAATTTTCCAATTATGACGATTACTGGTACTTCGGGGAATTCCTGAATGCGCTTTCTCCGACCACCAATCAGCACGAACTGCTCGGTTTAATTGCGCCCCGACCGTTTCTCTTAATCGGCGGCGATACGTACGATACCGATGAGAGCTGGTATTATATCAATGCAGCCAGAGAAGTCTACAGCCTCTATGACGTTCCACACCACATAGGATTTTACAACCACGGCAGCGGCCACGCTCCGACCCCGGAAGCCATCCGCATGGCCATCAACTGGATAAGGCATTTTCTCGATTAAGTGTTATAAGACAAGAATCAAAACTCCAATATTCAAAATCCACACCTCCCGGCCCCGGAAATATGGGGGAGAATTTTGGGGCGAAAGCATTCTCGCAGGGGTGCAACGAAGTAGGCAACAGCGCCGAGTCTGGGACGGTCGTTTCTTGTCAGCACTTGCCAGCACTTCATACCCTACTCTCCCGACATCTGGCTTTTCGTCAGCGTAATTTTATGGATGAGTTCGTTATCGATGCTGTAAATTTCATAGGAAACCGTGGGATCATCTCTGGTGGTGTCAAAAATCAGTTTGCCAAAGGAACACTTCTCATTATAGCTGAGCAGAGCGCCCGGCAACATTCGGTGGGTGTGGACATTGGTCAGTTTGGAGCTTTCGAACTCGTACAAGGGATAGCCTTCCTTCCGATCAATTCTCCAGACGTCCGACCGGTGGCGATCGGCGGAGAGGAGCACCACCCCTTCAATGTTATTCTCCGCGAGGAAGGCAAAAATTTCGGCTCTTTCTTCCTGATAGCCATCCCAGGTATCCTGGCTGCCGGGCTTGGTGCCGCGCGCCCAGGGGACCGGCGAGGCGATGACCTTAAACGCGGCGTCTGATTGCCGCAGCTGATCGAACAGCCACTGCTTCTGCACCGGTCCCAGCATGGATGGTTTCGGGGTAGAGGGATCTTCCCGGTAATACCGGCCGTCCAGCATGAAGAAATCCACATCGCCGATGGCAAAAGTAAACCAGCATCCGGGATGCACCTCTCCTCCTCCATAGGAGGGATTGTTCCAGTTCTGGCGAAAAACGTTCCGGACTTCCCGCTTCCAGGAAGGCTCTTCGATTTTTGGTCCGCCCCATCCGTCATTGACGGTGAAATCATGGTCGTCCCAGATGGCATAGATAGCGGATTGGGCGGCAAAGGTGCGATATTCTGGCCGGGACTGGCGCCGGTAATAACAGTACCGCTGAACCTCCGGATAGGTGGGATGGTCGATATAGACATTGTCTCCGAGCAGTAAAAACGCCATCGGGTTATGATCTGCGACCGTATTCCACATATACTCATGCCAGGGAGTGAATCCGGCGCCGCCACCGAATCCGATCGAAAACCGGGCAGACTGATCAGCAGCGGGAAACGTGGTGAACTCCCAGAGATCCGGATACGGTTCGCCATCGACACGCAGCTGGTAATAATACTGCGTGCCCGGCTGCAGATTTGTCGCCTGAAGCACGGCCGTGAAATCCCGGCTCTCCCTGGTCACAGTGGTATCTGTAACTGTGAGCGGACGTAAATTGGGCGACGGACTTACCTTCAGCTCGACCGGCACTTCCTCCACAGTCCGAATCCAGAATTCCGCCTGTGTGTCAGTGACATCGCTGAGCATTGGCCCGTGCAGGAGCTGTAAATCCTGCTGTGCAGCGAACTCACGGAAATCCGGATGCTCGATGATAGGTGCCACCAGATCCCGTGGTCCTGCAAGAAAGCGTCCAACCGGCAGACCGGAGTCAATCGCTCTGTTCACAAATTGCATGGCCTGCTGCATGTCTCCCTGCCGGGCATACGCAATCGCCAGCCCGAACAACGCTTCCAGATCCACGGGATAACTGGCATGATGATGGACAAAGTTTTTTTCGTAGTCACTCAGCTGCTTCCTGAAACTTTCGATCGCTTGTTCGAAATCGCCATCCACAATCGAGGCAATCGCATCGCGGTTATTTTTCTTGTACTGTTCACTGGGCTGTGCCGGCAGATAGGATGTACCCAACAAGATCAGAGCCATTGCAGCTGAACAGCTGTAAAAACACATACGTCTGATGTTCTGAATCACAATTGACTCCGGACTCATGTTGTCTGTTTCAACTCTTTGAGACGCTGTTCCCACCAGTGAAGATACCGTTCCTCAGGTGTATCCGCGGACAAACCCCGATCCTCCATTTCTCCCTGAAATTCTTCCCATTCCAGCCGGTCAATGAGAGCGGTATCATCCGGATCCTCCGGGATTCGGCCCTGGTCATTGGTCTCGCAGATCCATCGATCCAGTTCATTCCGCAAGGTCTGTAAAATATCTGCATATGCCGGGTCCGCTGCCAGATTTTGGACTTCGAAGGGATCATTCTGTATATCGTACAGTTCTTCCACCGGCCTGTTTGGCTTCATCAACCGGGCCTGCTCCGGCAGCAGTTCTCCCCGCTCATGGAGCAGCTGCATCAGGGTGAGCACCGGATACTCCCGCTTCTTATAAGCACTGAACTGAGTGAACGGACGCTCGGGATAAAAATTTCTTATGTATTTATACTGATGACTTCGAATACAGCGGATACGAAAATCCGCCTCATCGCACCGGTCTCTGGCGGCATAAATGTATTCCCCGGACTGAAAATTTTGCTCCAGCAGTGATTGGCCCTCTATATAGTCAGGCTGTCGAATGCCTGCAATCTCCAGCCAGGTAGGCGTCAAATCGATCCCGCTGACGAGATCTTCCCGAATAGTCCCAGGCTGAACCACGCCTGGCCACCGGACGATCAACGGGATGCGGATGCCGCTATCGTATAGCCACTGTTTTCCCCGGACCATGGGGCGGCCGTGATCTCCGGTGAAAAAGACTGCAGTGTTCTCAGCCAGTCCTTTCTCCTCTAACCTTTGGAGAACTGCTCCCACCTTTTTGTCGAGCATCTGCACGGTCTCGAGGTACAGAGCCCAGTCCAGCCGGGTAACAGGATGACCCGGATAATAGGGAGGGAGATCAACATCCGCCGGATCAATGGGCCGCTCAGGATCGTGCCGGAATGTCCGGTGGGTTTCAGGAAAATGAATTTGCGCAAAGAAGGGTTGGTCCGCTTCTCGCTGGCTCCAGTCCGTACCGTCGAAGGCCTCCTGAAACGGCATGTCAAAGCTGTAGCCAGTTTTCCCCCTTGTCTCCGGCTCTAACGCCTGCCCATTACAGGTGAAATAGCCTGCTTCCCGCAGATACTGAGTGAAAATTCGTACAGGTTCAGGAAGTGAGGTGGAAACTCCTTCTTTATAATGACTGAGCGGACGATGGTGATGGGCGCCGAGAGTAGTCTGATACATCCCGGTGGCAAAGGACGCCCGGCTGGGCGAACAGACGGGACAGGTCACAAATGCATTGGTGAACCGGGCCCCCTCTGCCGCTAATCGATCCAGGTTGGGAGTGTGGACAAGCGGATGTCCGTAACAGGCAAGATCCGGGGACAAATCTTCCGCATCCAGCCATAGAATGTTCGGTGTTTTACCCGTCTGCTGTGCACACCCGGTTAACCGGAGGATCGAACTGGTGCCTGCAGCAACAATTCCGGCACCGGCGAGTGTGAGAAAACGTCTTCTGTGCATGGAAAGTGACCTTATTACTTTGGGACCCTTCTACAAAATCGTTGCCCCGTTATCGCACCACCGGCATCTGCGCCCCGACTTCTCTCCGCCACTGATGAAGCATGTCGCGCAGTTCATCCGCCTTCTCCGGCATCTCCTCTGCAAGATTCTGCTGCTCGCCAATATCTCTGGCGAGATTATATAACTCCACCTGGTGATTCCGATCCAGCAGAAAGTTTTCATACCATTCGATAAGTTTATACTCTCCGGATCGCACGGCACCGGATGGTCCATCTCCTGCGGAATGATAATGCGGATAATGCCAGTAGATAGCCTCTCGGGTTAAGCTGCCGGACTGCCGAAGCACCGGTGACAGATCCACCCCGTCGATATTCCGGAAGGTTTGAGCACTTCCCGCCGCGCTCAGAAAGGTGGGAAACAGGTCGATGCTGCTGACGACTTCGGAAGACTCCGTTCCGGCCGGCACCTGTCCGGGCCACCAGACAATCAGCGGGACGCGGATGCCGCCTTCGTACAGATCTGCCTTGCCGCCCCGGAGCGGCGACATGGTTGGAAAGCCCTCTCGCTCTGCCTGATCCAGGCCTCCGTTATCCGAGTAGAACATAAGGAGTGTATCCTGAGCCAGGTCCAGTTCATCCAGTTTCTCCATGATTCGTCTGACACTGTTATCGAGTGTCTCAATCATGGCACCGATGACCGCTTTCTCCTCCGGGCCGTCCGGCGGAAGTTTCCGGCGATATTTTTCGATTAACGCTTCTTTCTCCATCACCGGAGTGTGAATGGAATTATGCGATACATAGAGGAAGAACGGCTCCGATTGATGCGACTCGATAAATCCCAGTGATTTCTCTGTGATAATATGCACGTTATGGGCGTCATTCTCCGGAGTCTGCCACTCTTTTGCCATGGACTCAACCGGCTTATAGGTAACAAAGGATTCATCGAATCCTTGCTTGTCCGGATTATACGGGAGGCTCTCCGGAGGCGTCTTGTCGATACTGAGATGCCACTTCCCGAACGCCGCCGTGGCATATCCTTCTCTCTTGAGAGCCTCGGCAATGGTTACTTCCTCCAGGGGGAGATATTTTTGCCAATCCGGGTGTTCCAGCGGAGCCCCGGGTGGGGGATCACCGCCTGCGATGAAATCCGTAATGTGGAGCCGCGCAGGATATTTTCCGGTCAGCAGACTCGCCCGGGTGGGCGAACAGACCGGGCAGGCGGCATACGCATCGGTAAACCGCATTCCCCGGGAGGCCAGCCGGTCAATATTGGGCGTTTCATAATAATCACTGCCGTAACATCCCACCTGGTTCCATCCCAGATCATCCGCCAGGATCAGCACGATGTTGGGTTTGGTGCGGGCCGGCCGGACACAGCCTGTAAACAGGCCAATCGATTGGGCAGTCAATGCTGCGAGACCAGCACCTGTTAACTTGAGAAAATTTCGTCGGTTCATGATGCCCTTACTGTCAATTGTCAGTTGTGAATTGTCAATCGAGATCGGTCACCGGAATTACTCGAACTGTTCCACCCATTCGAGGAAGTATCTCGCGGTTTCATCCAGATTTTCTATGGAGCCTCCGCCCTCCAGTACCTCGCACATTTCGTAGGAAATATATCCCTGGTATCCGATCTCTTTGAGCGCACCGATAAAGGTCTCGTAATCAATAATCCCTTCCCCCGGCGGGACTGCCCGCATATACGGTTTATCCGGAAAGTAGTTGGTGAGACCTCCCTCCAGGTGATACCGGGGCATTTTCGCATAATCCGCTACAATGGTATTCACAATGAACGGCTTCATCTTCAGCACGGACTCCCGGAGCTCCTCGGAACTCAATCCTATCAGACTCGGAGACCAGGCATCCCAGCCGGCCATCACATTGGGCATATCCACTTCTTCCAACAGCCAGGACATCTCGTCGTGGTGGATTCCGATGTCATGATGATTCTGCACGGCAAGGGTCACGTCATACTTCGCCGCCTCCCGTCCCGCCATTTTCAACCCTTCCACCACTGTAGCATATTGTTGATCATAGGGGATATCCGGCCTGACATATCCGGTGAAAATACGCACCATATCTGTTCCAAGATCCCGGGCCAGCTTTGCCACTTCCCCTATGTACAGTGCCTGGATCTCAGTGTGCGGAATGCCGGGTTTATCTATGCCGGCGGTAAAATCGGTATAGCCCGCCATATATGCCAGTTCCAGGCCCAATTCCTCTATTCTGTTCCGCAGGCGTTTCCGGTCTTCCATGGAATAATCATAGGGTGAAACATGGGGACGTTTCGCTACCAGTGTGACAGCTTCAAAACCCAGTTCTTTCGCTTTCACCAGAAATTCATCCACATTCAGCCGTTCCTGTCCGCGCCAGAATCCGGCGTAACTCACCGAATGAAGACACGGTTTCACTTCAAAATCGCCGGGATCTCCGGACGGGGGTTCCTGTGCTGTAACCAGGCCTGTTATCAGAAAGACGCTGAAACTTAACAAAGCTGCTTTGATCAGATTTCTCCACATAAAGTTATCCTCCATTGTTTTGGTGGTTTGATTATCCTGGGGGATATTCCTGAAGCTTGCGCATTCTTTTCGCTTTGATTACGCACTATAATCAGTTAGCCCAAGTATTACGTTTGTTGTTCGTTTGCTCAGGATTCGGGATAATGTAATAATTTTCTTATTCTCTAATAATCGAAATTATATTCACCTTGCTGTTTGAAGCCCGGGAAATCCCGCATATGGCTGTATCTGGGATAGCTTTCGAAAATTTCGTATCCGAAGGCCCGGGGATCGTGCTGTGCCCGAAGCGTGTCTTCCAGCTGTTCCCAGAGATGCTCCTGGAGTTGTTGATACTCATAGTGGCCCGCCAGGTTGCGTATGCACCCGGGATCGGCTTGCATATCGTACAATTCCTCAAGAGGACGTTTTCCGAAGCCCAGCTGAAAGAGCCGGTGCACCGCGGGATCGTCCTGGTGCTCCAGCATATAGGTTTTGGACGGCGAATCGTCAATGTCGTGGTAGTGCGGCGGATCGCCTGAGCCGCTGGGATTCCCCGCCGGCCAGCGGCCCGGGGCGAAATTGCGGATGTACAGGTATTGCCCGGTTCGGATAGCCCGTGCCGGGTACGCCAGATTATCCGGGCGGGCGTGGGTATGCCGCTCACGGCCGGTAATTACCCACTCCCTGGCGGGATCGATCCACCCTTCTTCTCCGGAAAATAAAACCGGTACTAAACTTTCCCCGGTGACCTGCCCCGGAATATCCACGCCGGCGATCTCCAGGAAGGTCGGGGCAAAGTCGATGGCACTGGTGAGATCCCGGACCACCCGTCCGCCTGCCACCTTCTCCGGCCACCGGATGGCCAGGGGCATATGGATACCGAACTCGTAGAGATTGGCCTTGGCCCGCGGAAACGGCATCCCGTTATCGGAGGTGACTACGACCAGGGTGTTGTCCAGTTCACCGGATTCTTCCAGAATACCCAGCATCTGTCCCAGATGATGGTCGAACCACTCAATTTCCACAAAGTAATCCAGGATGTCACTGCGGATCTCTTCGGTATCCGGCAGGAAATCCGGCACCTCCACATCAGCGAGTTGCTTTCCCGCCTTCCGGCCGATGCCCGGCTGGTAACTCCTGTGGGGCTCACTGGCGCCGTACCAGAAATAAAATGGTCTAACAGGATCTCGCTGGTTCAGAAACGCCCGGAAGTTCGCGGTATAATCCAGATTGCGAACGGAATCGTAGGGTCGCTTTTGCAACTCATGCTCGCTGAATTCCGGCCCGGCCGGGTTTCGCGGGCGGCCGTTGTATTCCCAGTTTCCCGGTCCCCACCCTTTGCCGGTAAACCCAACCTCGTATCCGGCTTCCTCCAGAAGATCAGGATAGACCTGAAATTTCTTCGGGAAATTACTGGCGTGGGTGCCGGCTTCCTCCAGCTGTCCGATATTCCGCCCGGTGAGGATCGCCGCCCGGTTAGGGCTGCACTGGGGCGCCGCGCAGAACGCATGTGTGAACAGTACTCCTTCCCGGGCCATCCGGTCGAATGCCGGGGTATTGATTCCCCGACAGCCGTAGGCGCCGGCATGGGGCCAGGACTGGTCATCAGAGATGGCAAACAGGATATTGGGACGCCGGTTTGATCGCTGACTGCCAGCACTCAACCGAGGCAACAGCGCGGTGGAGGCGAATATTCCCAGCGATCCCGCGCCGAGAGTTTTCATGAATTGGCGTCTGGTTTGATGCATATTACCTCCGTTCATTGTCCATTGTCAGTGGTCAATGGTATGAAAATTTCGCTGCTTACTGATCGTTGTCTTCGACCAAACGATGATCGTATTCAAAATATTGTTTCGCCAGATAATTCAACGCTTACCGGACCTGATTATCCGTACCGAGCAGTTGATTGAGCGCCCGGTTCGCTACCCGAACCACGTATTTATTGTAGGTATCGTTGAGCGCTTCCGTCAACGCAGGAATAGCAGGACGGGCCTGCTCGCCAATACTATCAAGCACCGTCACGGCTTGCAGGCGCACCCACTCGTGGGGGCTGTGCAGTGCATCGATCAGGACAGGTAACGCCTCCTGTCCTTCGCGGCCTATCTCGTAGAGGGCCCGGGCTGCGGAGACTCGCACCACCGGGGATCGGTCGCTCAGGCCGTGATACACTTTCTCCAGCGCTGACTCCGCCTGCATTCCGAGGTTGCCGATGCCCATCAGACCCCAGTAGCGGAACGACGGTTCCGGATGATCCAGCGCCTCCAGCAAGGCCGGCAGGTCGGCGATCTCCGGTTTCCCGGCCAGGGAAGCCACGGCATGCAGCGCCTGCAGTAATTGGTTATTATCGCGGTCCAGCTGTCGAAAGAACGCATATCTGGTTCCATATTCTTTCTCAATGGCGACCAGTTCCGGCTCAGGGATCAAACCCAGATCTTTGGTTTCTATCATCCATTGGTCATGCACCGCCCGCATCCGTACCAGTATCTCCCTGTACTGTGGATCGTCTGCCAGATTCTGTATTTCATGCGGATCGGTCTGACAATCATACAATTCTTCCACCGGTTTCTCTTCCCGGGTAAACCACCAGGCAGCCGGCGGGAGTTTCTCCTGATCTGCCAGCCGATGCAATTCCTGCATCTCCGCCCCCTGTTCGGGGGTATTCATGTATTGATGGTAGGGTTTGAACGGCTCGTAATTCCGAAGATATTTGTACCGCCGGTCCCGGACCATCCGGATGATGTCATACCGTTCATCCATGCGATCCCGGGCCCCGAATACGTACTCGCGTTCCGGCGGGAGATCCGGTCCCAGGAAAGGCTGACCGTGCATGTGCGCGGGGGTGCGTATGCCGGCCAGGTTCAACACTGTCGGCCCAAAATCCATGGAGCTCACCAGCCGATCTTCCACGGTGCCGGGCCGGCCCTGTTCGCCTGTCCGGAATTGCTGTGGAAGGTGTACTATCAGCGGAATATGGGTACCGGAATCGTACAACCAGCGCTTCGCCCTGGGGAGGCCCACTCCGTGGTCCGACCAGAAGAACACGATGGTCTCCTCCGCCAGACCGTCCTCCTCCAGCTGACTGAGCAGATCGTTCACCCAGTAATCCATCCGGGTGATGAGCTCGTAATAATCCGCCCACATCCGGCGAAAGGTCGGGGTATCGGGATAATAGGGCGGCAACTCCAACTTTCGGGGATCCTGGCGCTGATCCGGGCTTAACGGACGGACACGCTCCTCATGTTCCGCCCGCTCCATGTGCACCGACCCCTCATGCGTCCCCGTATAGTTAAAGACGGCAAAAAACGGCTGATCCGGGACAGGACGATTCCGCCAGTGGGCGTTCCCGCTGGATTCATCCCAGGCACTCTCCGGGGGCTCGAAATTGTAATCTTCCTTGGAATTGTTCGTACAATAGTACCCTGCATTGCGAAGGTATTCCGAAAAACACTTCACCTGGGCGGGGATCGCGGGTTTGACGGAATGCTCGGTGCCTTCTCCTCCCGAACGCATGTGATGGGTCCCCAGGGAACTGGCATACATTCCGGTGATGACAGAGGATCGATTGGGTGCGCACACCCCGGAGACGGTAAAAGCATGGTCGTACCGGATGCCGCCGGCTGCCAGCTGATCAAGAGTGGGCGTCCGGGCATTCGCATCCCCATAGCATCCCAGCTGGGGACCGATATCTTCACAGGACAGCCAGAGGATGTTCGGCCGCGGGGTCTCCTGAGCCCCCGTTAACACCCTCGCAGGAGTGAACACGGAAGTTAAAAACATCGCGCCGGTCACTTTCAAAAAGTCGCGCCTGGAGATCATGAGATCATCCTTTCTCACTCGTTGTCATTTCCCTGTCTCTACTCCGTCAATCCTGTGACAACTCCCGGATATTGTGGACTTAATGGTAAAAGTTGCTGGGACAGAAACGCTCATTCTCCTGCTACACAAAAGTGTGCACCAATTACGCCAGTTCAGGATGCCGGGATGGTTTCTCCATCAAATGGAAAATATGTGTAATAGTCATTATTATTACATCGTTCTTGACTCTGGTATCTCTGAAATGCAAAAAACTTATATTCTATTGACGTTCCTTCCCCACGATAAGGAATTATAACCAAAATACAATGGAAATGTATCATTTTCAATATGGCTCTTAAATCAGTAAATAGGATTGCCAGCCGAATCCCATAAACCCTTATTTAAACAGAGGTAGCGGGTGGGTTTATTCCAATTATATCAGGAACGTACCGGATGCCCCGATACTGATTCAACCTGACAGTCAAAATGTTAAACCTAAGTTGAGCGATACGAGCTTCGCGAAGTATCGCTGTACTTAGGGAAAACCCCGCCCTAGAAAATGTGTGTTTT
>CAYPST010000084.1:0-17963 GCA_964413425.1 uncultured bacterium | reverse complement strand
TGGATTTGTTTCTGCTTTGGTAATGCGCTGTAATATGGGGATATTGGATGTTACAGTCAAGAGAGGCTCCGGACATTGGTGGGGAAATTTGAGTAAGATTGGAGGACATCGGAAGGAATGTACCAAATGTACACCTGGGCGGATACGGTATTTCTCCTCGTTGCTGCTCCTGAATGAAATACAAGCCTGTCATGTGTACAGTCGGATCAGCATCCTATGTTATCATGAGATCTTTTATTGATAGTGCTACATAATTTTATTAGTATCTACAGGAATACCTAATATACCTAATCAAGGTTCTGGCAAGGAATGTGCAAATGGAGGAGGCCTGTCCAGCCATGATTCAGTGTACTGATGAGATCCTGCGATTGTATCCGGGACATAATATTCAGTATCCCTTCGAATTCTGTATGAAAACTCTTGTGAGCTGTGTTAACTGCGCCTGCAGTTCCCTTGGTAACTAATTGAAAAGGAGAGGGTTATGCAGAGAAACCCTGTACTGTTGGTCCAGGAGTCCCGCAAAGTGCGCTCCAAAATACAAGAGATATTGCGGCAAAATAAGTTCCAATGGACTAGCATGGATTCCGTTCGGAAAGGGCGGCGTTACTGCAGTAAAGGTGGTTCCGAGATTACCCTGCTTGATACGCACATGGAAGATAATCGGGGGTATGAATTATTGCGGTATATTGACGAAAGTTGCCCACACTCCAAAGCGATTGTTGTAACGAAATCCCCATCCGTTCAGGGGGCGGTGCAGGCGATCAAAGAAGGTGCTGTTGATTACTTTTCCGATGAGTTATTAGATACGTGTTTACCCCCGGCACTGAATAAAGTAAGCGCAATGTTGGAAGCGAAAGATATTGTCTCCGGCGATTCAGTCGAGGATATTCAGGCTGATGTGGGCCTGATCGGAGAATCGAAGCAATTTCAGGCGGTCCTGCGCCAGGCTGGTAAGGCAGCAGAGAATACCGAGAATATTTTAATCCAGGGCGAAAGCGGAACCGGGAAGGAATTATTAGCCCGTTTCATTCATTACAGGAGCAGCCGGTCCGATGAACCATTCATTCCGGTGAATTGCGGTGCCATCCCTCGTGAATTATTTGAGTCGGAATTATTCGGCCATGTGAAAGGATCCTATACCGGCGCAGATGAGACGCGATCCGGCTTTTTCCAGGCCGCAAATGGCGGCACGATTTTTCTGGATGAAGCCGGAAGCATGCCCCGGGAGATGCAAGCCAAATTACTCCGGGTGATCGAAGACAAGGAAATCTGGAAAGTGGGAGACCGGAAACCTGATCGCATTGATGTGAAGGTCATTGCTGCTACGAATAAAGATTTGTCGAGACTAGTGGAGCAGGGGCGGTTCCGCGAGGACCTGTTTTATCGACTGAATGTGATTCCCCTCACTCTGCCTCCGCTGCGGGAACGGGGAGGTGATGTTCTCGTACTATGCGATTATTTTGCACAAAAATATGCACGAGAGTACGGGAAGGCATACATTGACTTCTCTCAAAATGTAATGAAAAAACTGCGAAAATATGAGTGGCCGGGCAATGTACGAGAGTTGGAAAACGTCGTCAAACGTATGATTATGTTCTCAGAGAACTAGGTAATACGGGCAGGTGATATCCCGGTTTTCCTGCAGGAGAATGCGGCACATCCGGAAGACAGGGGGAGTACACTGGCTGAAATAGAGAAATCCCATATCAGAAAAATATGTGAACGGACGGGATGGAATGTCACGGAGGCAGCCAAACTACTGGGCATCGGGAGACGATCCTTATACCGGAAACTCCATAAGTATCATCTCGGGTCGTATTAATCAAACAGTGCCCGGCACCATTCCTGATTGTGCCATAACGCACGAACCGTGTCAAAACCGCACACTGCATCAGTTGAACCGCAAGAAATCTTCTCTCTGTTATAATTCTTTCATCCCTTGAATATCAGTAGTTGTAGAGGTTTTTTCTCCCCTGTTGCCCTGCATGGCAATATTTTTGCATATAATCAAATCGGACTTTTCCTGCTCTATATGGAATGGAATGATGATTAGCCGGCAGCTTTAATGAGGATGTAATTTTTAGTCATCTTCAATGCAAAGAGTCTTATTTGTATGGCGGAGTCTATAAATAACGGTCAGGGATGGATAAGTTCTCTGGTGTGCTTGTTGAATTAATGCAGACGATTTTTGCAAAGGTGGATTCAATTCTTTTACCCGCAGATGATACTTCAATACCGGAAAAATGGGTTAGTATTCCTTTTGCTGGAGAACGCCGCTCTCAGAGTCCAGGTTTTGCCGCAGTTCGGGGGAAAAATGGTTGAACTGCTCAACAAACAGACGGGAACGCAATTCTTGCTTGAACCGGCACAGGATTATACTCAGAAAATGTTGCCGTCGTATGGAGCAGAATATGCGCAGCATGCCCCTGGCGGATTTGATGAATGTTTTCCCACCATCCGGGCGTCCGTATATCAATGGAACGGGGCAGCAGGCGATAGGAAATACTTCTTTCCTGATCATGGAGAACTCTGGTCCATCCCCTGGACCTACCATATGTCGAACCACGCAATTTATCTTTCCGTGCAGGGGGTGCGGGCTGATTATGAATTTAAAAAGAAAATTACCCTGCACGAACACACCGTGCAGATTGACTATACGCTGGTCAATTTGAGTGACCGCGTACTGGAATATCTCTGGGCGCCGCAACCGTTGCTCCGGATCCATCCGGGATGCCAGATCCTTTTGGATGAAGGGATTCAAAGGGTATCACTTGAGTGGACTACGGATGCTGCGGTAGGGAAGCAGGGAGCATACCTTTCATGGCCCTATCTCGACGACAACCGGAAGATGGATTATCGTATCATCCCGGAACCGGATATCGGGAGAACGATAAAGCTGTATGCACGCTCACCCGGGTCAGGGCAATGCGGATTACACCGGAAAGACACCGGTGAGCGGATTCTGTTCAAATACGATACCGACGAATTCCCGTATATTGGGCTGTGGTTATGTTATGGCGGCTGGCCTGTCAATAACCCTGCTCCCTTGTATTCCGTTGCGATCCAGCCAACTACCAGCCGGTCGGATTCCTTACAAACCGCCCTGGAGCGGGGGAGTATTCGGAAATTGGCGTCCTGGAGGCGAAAGAATGGTCTTTAACCATCGATATACTTGAAGAGGACTAATGGCTCGAAATATCCCTATTGATGAGAGCATTGCAGCAGGTAAAACTAAAAAATTTCAAAGTTTTCGAGGCATAGAAACAAAGAACAAAGGAGGAGCGTGATGAACGTCAGTGCAACAAAATTATGTGCCATGTTGCTGGCTATTTTTCTTATACCAGCGACATTGAGTTTCGGTCAGACCACAGGGAAAATATCCGGAACGGTAACGGATGCAGAAACTGGAGAGCCGTTGCCCGGGGTAAATGTCGTGTTAGAAGGAACTGATCAGGGAGCAGCAACCGATTCGGATGGGAACTATTTTATCATTAACATCGATCCCGGTGAATATTCGGTGACTGCTTCCATGATTGGATATCAGAGTGTTACAAAAACCGGGGTGCTGGTTTCTGTCAATCATACCACCCCGGTGAGTTTCCAGTTGCAAACAGAGGCCATTGCGGGCGAGGCGGTTACCATAGAAGCGGAGCGTGAAGTGGTTCGGATGGACGAGTCCAGTAGTACAGTGAGTGTGACATCTGAAGAAATGGATGAGGTCGCCTCAGTGACCACGATAGGAGATTATATTAACACCCAGGCCGGGGTTGAGGGTATGAGTATTCGTGGAGGCAGCGCCGATGAGACCCAATTCATGATGGATGGCCTGACTGTTGTGGATAATCGCCAGAATGAGCCGATTGTGATGGTGAACCTGAGTTCTGTGAAAGAATTGAATGTCATTAAAGGCGGATTTAACGCAGAATATGGCAATGTACGATCTGGATTAATTAATGTGGTGACCAAGGAAGGTACACCAAGCGCCTATCATGGCTCGGTGGATTTTCGTATGGCACCCGCCTACCTCAAGCACAGCGGAGAAAAGGTGATAAACCACCAGAGCTTTTATCTGCGGCCCTACCTGGATCCGGAGGTCATGTGGGAAGGGACCGATCAGTGGCCGGAAGAACTACAGAATAAATATTTCTCTTTTGCCGGATGGGAAGAGTATGCTCGGCGGCTGAATGAGAATGATCGCGAGTGGGATGATGTAACAGCCGAGCAGGCTCGTGATATTTTTATCTGGAGGCACGCAGTTGAAGGAGCTGACGCACTGGGGCAGACGGTAAACGATTATGCCAATAAACCGGACTGGAAGGTTGATGCCAGCCTTGGCGGACCGGTTCCGGGTATCAGCCAGGCGCTCGGAGATCTCACGTTTTTCGGATCCTACCGGGAAGATTGGCAAATGTTCGCATTACCTACGAACCGGGATTATTTCAAGGAACGCAATGGAAGCTTGAAGTTAACGTCCCATCTCACGCAGAATATTAAGTTACAGCTTCAGGGATTATACGGAGAGACACATACTATCGATGGAAGCGGAAACAGCGGCAGAGATATATTATGGGACGTCGGACTGGGTGATCCCGGACACACGAATCTCTATATGCCCCACGCCCGTATCCCGATGGATGTCTATCGGAGTATGGGGGGTATCTCATTCAAACATGTCCTGAGTTCGAACACATTTTATGACTTTAATGCCAATTATCTCAAAATCAGTAACGCCCCTCCGGCGGACTACAGAATGCGTGATACGTCAACAGTAAGGACGTTTGGCCCGCATCCGGTCGATGAGTCGCCCTATGGAAAATGGTGGAATAAAGTTCCTCTCTATTCCTGGGGTATGTTACATCCGGGGCATGTAACAGGTAATAATTTTGACCGATCGGTTACTCAAACAATTAACGCTAAATTCGATTTCACCACACAGCTCGACAGATTTAATCAGGTGAAACTCGGATGGACATTCACTTATAATGACGTAGATAATTTTGAAGATCATAGACATCCGGGAGTGCCGAATAGTTATCAGGAAGTATGGCGAGTGTATCCGTGGCAGGTCGGTGCCTATATCCAGGATAAACTGGAGTTCGAAGGGATGATAGCGAATTTTGGTGTACGGGTTGATTACAGTAATCCGAATACAGAATGGCCTACCGTAGAGAGGTATTCGCAATATTTCCAGAAGCAGTTTAAAGATGTGTTTATGGAAATGGCGCCTAAGGAAGAGCAGGAACCTCAGTTGGAAATCAGTCCGCGATTGGGAATTTCTCATCCCATTTCGGAAAATGTGAAGATGTACTTCAATTACGGGCATTTTTATTCGCTGGCTCCTACCAATGCGCGTTTCAACATTGATTACGGCAATATTGCTCGCATTGGTGGCATTAGATTCCTTGGCAATCCTTCTGCTGATATGCCGAAAACGATCGCCTACGAACTGGGATTTGACTATGACATCGGTCAAATGATTCTCCTGCATCTGGCGGGTTATTATAAGAATATTAGCAATCAAACAGGCAATGTCTACTATACCAGCTACAACGGATTGGTGGATTATGGAACCACCGAGAACAATAATTATCAGGATATCCGCGGTTTCGAACTGAGGATTGATAAGAAATTCGGTGATTGGATTCGCGGCTGGGTGAATTATGATTATCGGGTGTCCACCGAAGGATATGTGGGGCGTGAGCACTATTATCAGGACATCCGGGAAATGCGCCGCTATGGTGAACAGAATCCCTATCAGGAACGCCCCCTCGCTCGTCCGATTGCCCGGGCTAATCTGAGAATCATCAGTCCACCCCAGTGGGGTCCAAGACTCATGGGGCGGAAATTGTTTGGAAATCTCGGAGTCAGTTTTCTCTTCTATTACCGGGCCGGAGAATATTTTACCTGGGATCCACTGCGTACACATGAACTGGAAGATAACCTGCAGTGGAAGGGTGACTATGATATTGATGCGAAGATTACGAAGCGGATTCATATCGGAAACAACAGCCTTACACTATTCGCAGATATTAACAATGTGTTCAATATTCGGCAAATCAGTGGTATGGCGTTTAAAAATAGTGATGATTGGGAAAACTATCTGGAATCGCTCCATCTCCCGATGTATGAAGGACAGGAGTATCAGGATCAGGGGTATACCCCGGGCAACGATAAAGTGGGCGATAAGAAGAGCGCCGACAAACCCTATATCGATATGCCGGATCTTGACTTCATGAGATATCTTGATCCGAGGCATGTCTTCTTAGGAATCAGAGTTGAGTTCTGAGAGAAATCAATAAAGTGTTCCTGCAAAATGATTGCCTCAAACGAGAAAAATGATGGAGTAACAAATTATGAGTATGAAAAAGAAATTCATTAGTGTGGGTTTTGCTGTGAGTCTTGTGCTGCTGTTTGCAGTGGCAGCATATGCAAATGTATTTAAGTATATGCGGGTCGGGAGTTACCATTTTAAGGTGCTCGACTCCGGGGGGCAGAGTGAGGCGGCCGGGTCTTTTTCCGTCTGGCATTATGAATATGATAATTTCGATGATGGGTTATATAGTGTGATGGGATGGTACCTGGGAGCTGAAGACTGGGTGAATCCGGATGGGAATACGGAAGCAGTCAAGATTTCGAATTCCGCTCACGGTAAGTCCAACGAGGCATGGGTGACTATGCCGCTGCCGGATGAAGACGGGATCACGGTACATCGCTATATGAGATATGCGCCTCCCACCATCATCGTAGATGGTTTACGACTGGATGCACAGTTCCCGAGACCCGGTGATCATATTGCTCCTGAAAAAATACCCGGAACGGCTGATATCATGATCGAATCATGGATCAGAACTTCCATGGGTATCACCATACATCAGCGAGTCTATGGATGGAGCCAGGAGCATAATGATGATTATGCCATCTATGATTGGACGTTTACCAATACCGGCAACATCGATCTGGATGATGAAGTGGAATTGCCGGATCAGACATTGAATGATGTCTATTTTATGAGAGCAACCAGGCCCTCACCCGGTTGGGCACCCCAGCGGTTCTTCAGTGCTTATGGCCAGCGGACGGGTGAACCGGACAGCCTCCGGATGGTCTATTCGTATCCTGCCAGAACTGAAGGTGCGGATTATGATAATGTCGGCCGTCCTGACCAGGTGACCGGATTCATGGAAGATCCTCTCTGGAAGGGTGAAGCGATTTTGCACGTTGACGAAGCGGTTAACACCGGGACTGATGATTTGCATCAACCTCAAATGACCGGCGTCGGCCACCCGGAATGGGTGTGGGCGAAGTTCTCTGAAGATGCGTTGAACATGCAGCAGAAACAGCTCTTGTATACAGTGATGGAGCTTGGCAACAAGCCCCATGATGGCACTCCTTACCTGCAGGATGTGGGAGTTCCGACTTTTCCAAATACTCATCACTCGGTCCCGATGGAAGATCGGGGACTGAAATTCACGACGGAACTCGGCTATGGCGGACGAGGACTCAGCTGGTATTCCTGCGGACCATATCAAATGGCGCCTGGTGACTCCTTCCGCGTAGTCTGGGCAGATGTGGTTGGCACCATTTCTGTTCAAAAGAGCTGGGATGTCGGAAATGCCTGGGCCAATGGCAATGCCGCGGCCACCTGGGATGAACCCGACTGGAGATTATCGCCACAGCAAATTGACTATCCGGAACTCGCCCCGACAGATAATGATAAGGCGAAGGATTCGTGGGTGTATACCGGCCAGGACACCTTATTCCGGAATGCAGCGAATGCCCAGTGGAATTTTAGTCATGGCTATGATATTCCGGTACCGCCTGCTCCACCTTCTTCCATTGAAATTACCTCAAAACCTGATAGAATTGAAGTGGCTTGGGGTGCTTCACCGGATGAAGGGGAGAATGTGGCTGGATATAAGATGTACAGAGCTCGCGGTGATAACAATCCCGACCTCTCGGAATCCGAACAAAGGTTAATCGGACTCTGGGACGAAATTGCAGATATAGAAGCCGATGGCTCATCTGAGTATATCTTTGATGATGAAGAGGCCCAGCGGGGACAGGCCTATTTCTATTATGTGACCGCGTATGATAACGGAGAAGGAAATATCGGTGCGTACGGACAGGATAGAGGTGTACTGGAAAGTGGAAAATATTTAACGAGGACCGTCCAGCCGGCACATCTCACCCGACCATCGGAGGACGATCTCTCTGAGGTCAGAGTGGTTCCCAATCCGTTCAACGTATCGGCAAGTGACATTCAGTTCACCGGGGAGCCGAATAAAATAATCTTTATGAATCTCCCGCCGGAATGCACCATAGACATCTACACCGAATCCGGTGATCTGGTGAAAACGCTCGAACATACTGACGGGTCCGGAGACGAACCCTGGGGCCGGAAATGGACAGAACATCTGGTGAGCCGGGACGGACAGGTGGTGGTGAGCGGATTATACTTCGCTCATATCACCACTCCGGATGGACGAGAAACCTATGTGAAATTCGTCATCATTCGATGAGCGCCGGAAGTCAATGATATAAATCGATGAGAATAGGTGAATGATGAAAGGATGAATAAAATGAGAATTTTACGAAAAGTTGTATTTCTGTTGTTTATTTCCCTGGTCTTTATTCAAGTGGGCAGTGCGAAAGAGATAAAAAAGGTTGCTCAAACGGGTCTGCAGTTTCTGAAGATTGATATGTCTGCCCGATCAGCCGGGATGGGTGGTGCGTATACGATGGTCGGCAACGATGCCAGTGCGTTATTCGGCAATCCGGCCGGGATCAGTGAAATGGAGTCGACCTATGATGTATTCGGCTCCAGAGTGAACTGGGTTGCGGATATCTATTACAGTGGTGCCGCAGCAGCTGCCAACTTAGGGAATCTGGGAACGTTTGGACTGCACTTTATGACCAGTGAATACGGGGAGATCATCGGAACCCGGGTGGCTGATAACGAAGCCGGATATGTAGAGACCGGGAATCTGGATCTCGACACGTATGTGGTGGGCTTCTCCTACGCCAGGAGATTAACAAATAAATTTACCATGGGCGGCACAGTCAAGTTCACCAGCCAGCATCTGGGATCAAACCTGATGCCCAGTGGTGAAACGGTGACCAATAAGGTATCCGGACTGGGCTATGATTTCGGTACTATATTTTATCCGGGATTCAGGAGCTTACGGGTGGGTATGAGTATCCGGAATTTTTCGCCCCAGTTCAAGTATGAGGAAACGGCGTTCGAGCTCCCGCTTACGTTTCGTATCGGATTTGCCATGGATGTTTTGGATTTAGTCGGTGGAATGAATAATCACTCGTTAGTGGTAGACCTGGATGCAATCCATCCGAGAGACTATACGGAACGGATCCACGTTGGTGGTGAATATTGGTATGGAGATATTATCGCCCTCCGGGCCGGATATAAATCAAACTACGATGAACAGGGACTTAGTCTCGGATTTGGTCTGAAATACGAAATCAGCGGCATTGATCTCAAATTCAATTATGCCTACTCGGATTTCGGTGCCTTAAGTAACGTGAACCGGATTACGATTGGGGGTGCGTTTTAAGCGGTTACAGGAAACATATTACCCGTTTTGTATAACAAATCAGGGTAATGAGTGAGTATGTTATATCTGCCACCCGGTTCAATACGGGTGGCAGATGTGTATTAGGCACACCTTCTTTTGTAGAGACGGTGCGAGTTTTAAACATGTCTGAAAGGTATTGGCGTTTTTTCATTCCGGATATCTGATATTTGTTTTAGCGAAAAATAGAGGAATATGTTACATTAAGTTTTCCATAAGATTAAATAATTCGCAGCGAACCTAAAATTCAGGAGCAAAGCATGGAGACATCAAATCTCACTCGAAGAGGATTTCTAAAGACTGGTGCAGCTGCAATCGGGGCAACGGCGGTTGGTTTGGGAACTGGCCCTTCCGCAGGAAGCGCGGCTGGGTACAAAAAGCATCGCATCAAACTCAGCCTGGCCGCCTATTCCTTCCGGAACGAGTTTCGAAGCGGCGAACTCACCATGGAGCAATTCATCGACTATTGTTACAATCTGGGATTGGACGGGACCGAACTCACCTCCTATTTCTTCGAATCGGAAGAGGATGCCTATCTGCTGGGATTGCGGAATAAGTGCTTCCACCTGGGGCTTCCCATCAGCGGCACCGCTATTGGCAATGATTTCGTCACTCCCAAAGAATCTGAACGCCGGGAGCAAATCCAGGACGTCAAATACTGGATCGATAAAGCGGTGGTACTGGGAGCGCCGACAATCCGGGTCTTCGGCGGGGGAAGAATTCCGGACGGCTACACCGAACAGGATGCCTACGACTGGGTGATCCCGGCCCTGCAGGAATGCGTGGAGTATGCTGAAACCAGAGGGATTGTGCTGGCGATTGAAAATCACGGAGGCTTTCCGGTGACCTCCGAACAGGTGATTAAAATAATTGAAGCCGTGGATTCCCCCTGGGTCGGGGCGAACCTGGATACGGGCAATTTCCTCAGCGACTGGTATCGGCAGATGGCGGAAGTGATCCCGTATACTGTAGTGGTGCAGTTAAAGGTGAACCTGCGGTCCACCGTCCCCGGGGGCAGACGCATTGCCACCGATCCGGAACGGATTGTGCGATTGCTGGAAAACGAGGGCTATGAGCGCTACCTGGCGCTGGAATACGAGGAAGCGAATCCCTATGAGGAGATTCCCGGATGGATTGAGCGGCTGCAGGATCTGGTCGGATAACCATTGCCCATTCCCGATAGAGCTTTTTTTAGAATCGGATGACTCCTGAAGGACTTCAGTCTGAGGGAACCAGACGGTCTGTGGTGAGAGCCAGGCACTACTTCTGAACACCGAGGCTTTTGCCCGAAAAATAATAACTGCACCGAATGATGTGCTGCTTGAATGCCCTCAAGCGAGCAGAGTTCGCCGTCATCTGGAGTCATTCCAGCGCAAAAGCTTTGAAAAGCAGGAACTGCTGCTTGTAATAGAATATTCTTTCCAGATGTGGTGGTATAATTACATCATTCGGTTTAAATTTCTTTATATATTGAGTGATTCGAGAGCAACAGTTTGAACAAGAAGGAGTGCGCACGATGAAAACCACACGCCGAAATTTTTTGAAAGCAGTGAGCCTGGGGATAACTGCCGGGGCAATCACCGGGGGAATCGCCGGATGTGATGGCCCGCCCCAGACCAGGCAAGAGGGAGAAAAGCGACTGCAGTTGGGAATGGCTTCTTACTCTCTGCGACAGTTCAGCCTGGACGAAGCTATTGCAATGACAAACCGGTTGGGCCTGGAGTATATTTCATTGAAGAGTATGCATCTGCCGTATGAGAGCAGCGAAGCCGAACTCAACACGGCTGTCGCCAAGATACGGAGCGCAGGGCTGAATCTGTACGGAGGCGGCGTTATTTACATGGGTTCCGAACAGGAAGTCAATGATGCCTTTGCATATGCGAGCACTGCAGGATTTCAGGTAATCATCGGGGTGCCTGCCCATGATCTGCTGGACCTGGTCAATCAGAAAGTCCAGGAATACGATATCAAAGTTGCCATCCATAATCATGGGCCGGGAGACGAACAGTACCCCAGTCCGGAAAGTGTGTATGAGCGGGTCCGGAACCTGGATGAACGAATCGGACTCTGTATCGATATCGGGCACACCAAGCGGTTAGGCATCGACCCGGCGGAACAGGCATTGAAGTATGCCGACCGGCTCCATGATGTCCATGTGAAAGATGTCAGTGCCGCTTCTGCCGAGGGAGAGACCGTTGAAATCGGTCGTGGAGTCATAGACATCCCCGGATTTTTGTATACACTGCTGCGGATAAATTATCACGGGGTGGTGGCGCTTGAATACGAAAAAGATCCCGATGATCCGCTGCCCGGGGCCGCCGAATCCGTCGGATTTCTGCGGGGAGTGCTGAATGTGATATAGCGGTCTTGTGGTATTCCGGGATACCCCCGGACTTCTTTGGAAAAATGGAGATTCCTGCAATGTAAGCGATGGGAGGAAGATCTTCATGAAAACAACTCATCTGTTATCAGTTTTCCTCCTCGTATTTGCATCATTTTGTGCCGACACGAAAGAAGAAGCGATGGTGAAGGAACTCCCTGGGCTGCTGGGGCCGGGCACGACCATCCGCATCACCCCTGCTGAAGTTTGGCGGGAACAGCAGGAGGATTTCACTATTACCATTACCTTGGGTGAAGGTGGGCTGCCCGCGAATCAGTCAATTGGAATCGTCAATGGCTCCTTTATCGATCGCTGGAAGTTCAGTTTTGCCAGTCACTGGTGGGGAGATGAAAAACCATGGCAAACCGCTGACAAAGCACAGTCAAACTACATCACCGCAACCTGCAGCAGACAGGATGTCAATCTGGATCTGACAGTGGGAGAAGAGGGGCCCGACAAACCGTTCGTCAACACTCCCGACCATTTTATTCGCTCGCTCCGGGAGCGGATGCGGTTCGTGCTGGAACTCTCCCCCGATCAGGATCTTCAGGCCGGGGAGGTCCTTACCATCCACTGGGAACAAGTGCAGCCGCCGGCGTATGCCATGCGCTATTTCTTTCTGCCGTTCCGCTTTGCCAACTTGCCTGCACTGGATCGGGAGTTACCCATCAGAACCGGAGAGTTTTATCGTCTGCCCAGCATTCGAGTGAAAGGGCATAGGGCGGACTATCTGCAGGTCACCTGTCAGCCGCTGCATGGTGTCAATGAGCCGTTTGCTCTGAACATCGCGGCTGTGGATCCCTATGGAAATCTCGCCGAGGATTTTTCCGGCACAGTGAGTCTCTCCACAGAGGGGGATGCCGGTATTTCGAGAACCATAACCCTTTCCAAAGAGGATCGGGGGCATAAACGCATCCGGAACCTCCGAATACCGGAGCCCGGCTGGTACCGGATCAGAGCAGAGGGGAATGGTATCTCCGGTATCTCCAACTCTCTGGCAATTTCAGAGACCACACCTTCCCGGCGCCTGTATTTTGGTGATATGCATGTGCACACCCTCGATTGTGACGGCACCAATGATATTCTGGAGCACTTTTTTTATGCCCCAAACGTTGCCGGATTGGATTTTGGCGCCGTTTCTCCCCATGCCGAGTACTTCGGTTGCAAGCAGGCCTGGGACCGGTATCTGCGAGAGACCACCGAGGCGAATCGCCCCGGAGAGTTCGTCACCTTTTACGGCTATGAATGGGCGCAGGAAGGCCATACCAATGCCTATTTTCTCTCCGCAGAAGATGCCGTGTTGATCTGGGGGGAACCGCGTATGAAGGCCAAAGGCTACCCGGAGGACAATCCCCCGTTCCGGATTGGAGCAGCGAGCGAACGTGAATTCATGGCGAGGCTCGGAGAGCTCCGGCGCACCCGACCGGTGTTTACCATTGCGCATATTCATACGGCCTATCACGACCTGGATGATTCGATTCACTGGCTGGATGAAATGCACTCCATCCACAAGGCCGGCAGAGAGAGGAGGGAAAATCGCCTCCGGGAGAATCTGGCGCAAGGCCTTCGGTTAGGGGTGGTTGCCGGGTCCGATATGCACCGGCTGGCCATGGGGCATTTGTGCCACGAACCGGGCGAGATCTGGTGGTACGGCGATCGAGGCGGCTGGGATCAGACAGCCGGCCTTCAGGCCACCTTTGCGGCGAATTTGACCAGAACAGACCTGTACACGGGGATGAAAAACCGGCATACCTATGGCACTACCGGCGCCCGGATAGTCCTGTTCTTCAGCTGCAATGATTCTCCTATGGGCTCACAGCTCAAACTGGGTCAGCATGAGCAACCAACCTTCGGCATCAAAGTGGGGGGAACGGCGGAGTTATCCGAAATAGCAATATGTCGCTACGATGGGGAGGCGTGGAGCGAACCCATGGTGCGGGATCTGAGCGATACAGCAACCGAACGGTATTCGGGTTGCTGGGAAGATGCGGACTTTCACCGGACGGGTATTTATTATCTCCGGGTTACTCAACAAGATGGAGAGCGGGCCTGGTCCAGCCCGATTTGGGTGGACAGAGAATAAGACGGGCTCCAAATATACCCAGGGTTCCCCTGCCCGAGTGATGCTTCTGGGGAAAAGATATCTTCAGAACGAAGATTAATACAATATTGAGGATGTGTAAAAAATTGACACCTGAGTTGAGGGATCCTTCCCAGTCCCTTTGAACTTCTGGGGTTTAGGAGGATCTCATTGGGGCACTCGTTCCGCTCAACTTAGGATAAAGATAGAAGTATGTTAGATTGATAAAGTTCAGGTAAAAACAGGAAGATATCCATTACTCAAAGGGAAGCCATTATGAGTGATTCGACTGGAGGAAAGACCTCATCTTCTATACCCGGAATAACCAGACGAGATTTTTTAAAAATGGTATCTATAGCAGCTATTTCAACACAATTCACCGGATGTGCTCGTCCTCAGCAAGGTGAAAAGCCCAACATAGTGCTGTTGTTTACTGATGACCAGGGATATCATGATCTTGGGTGTTACGGGAATGATACAATACAAACACCCCATCTGGATCAGCTTGCTTCGGAGGGCATGCGTTTTACAGACTTTTATGTGACCGCTCCACTCTGCACACCATCCCGTGCAAGTCTATTGACAGGAAGATATCCCCACCGGAATGGACTCTATGAGAACATCCGCAGCAACATGACGAATTATAACCATCAATACAAAGAACTGGAATACTGCTTTTCCCCGGAGATGACCCAGGGGTTGGACGTCCGGGAGGTCACCCTTGCCCAGGCCCTCAAAGAGGGCGGTTATCGCACCGGCATCTTCGGCAAGTGGGACAGTGGACGAGCCCCGCGGTTCATGCCACTTCAACGGGGGTTTGATGACTTCTACGGCTTCAGCAATACCGGCATCGACTATTATACCCATGAACGATATGGTGTACCGTCTCTGTTTCGCGGGAACAAACGGATACAAGAGGAAGGATATGCCACGGATTTGTTTAAGCGGGAAGCCCTCCGGTTTATTGAGGAGAACCAAGCGCATTCCTTTTTTCTGTATGTGCCCTTCAATGCGCCTCACGGTGCATCCAATAAGCAAGTACGGGGAGCCCAAGCCCCTGATAAGTATGTCAAGATATATGGAGATCTCCCCGGAACGCCACACCAGCGATATATGGCAGCGATTACCTGTATGGACGATGCTATCGGCGAAATTATGAGCAAAATTGAGCAAGTCGGTCTGGAAGAGGAGACACTGGTTATTTTCACCACGGATCAGGGCGCTGGATCCAATGAGCCTTTACGGGGCGGGAAAGGAAATTTTTATGAGGGGGGAGTCCGAACCCCATTTGTCGCCAAGTGGCCGGGTCATATCCCCGCGGGGTCAGTGAGTGACGAATTCTGCAGCACGCTGGATCTGTTCCCCACCTTCCTGAGCATTGCTGAGACAAATCGTCCGGAGAATGTGATACTGGATGGGTTTGATATGATTCCGGTGCTCACACAGTCAGGTGAGTCCATGCGGAATGAACACTACTGGGAACTCCGGGGGAAACGGGGAGCTCGGGTGGGCAAATGGAAATGGGTACTGGAAACCGGAGAACGCTGGGTCCTGCCGGATGATGACACAGGAGCATTATTCGACCTGTCTGAGGATATTGAAGAGCAGCAGAATCTGGCCGAAGACCGACCGGAGATACTCAGAGCGATCAAAGCGAAGTGGGATAATTGGATGAACGAAATGGTGGCCGCTGAACCGCGGGGACCTTTTTCTAAAGCATATTTTGATAAATTAGGGTATGGGAACGGCAACTACAGTCTCTGGTAAGGTTTGTTTTTTTGAGAATTGCCTGTTGGGACTTCTCTATGAAGGCTGAGAGGGTACTATGCGGGCAGTGATGGAAGATAATTAGAAATCAGAGAGTGCAGTGTTCATTTTTGAACCTGCAAGGGAACAGATGCCATGTCAGGACAGTCTATGACACGTCGACACTTTTTGGGCGTCATGGGGTTGTGTGCTTCGGCAAGTGTTCTGCCCGGTGCGGGGCAAATGCAACAAAGTTCAGGAAAGCCCAACGTCATCCTTATTCTGACCGATGATCAGGGTTACGGGGATACCGGCATCCATGGGAATGAAAATATTAACACACCACATATCGATAGCCTGGCAACTCAGGGAACAGACTTCACGCGGTTCTATGTGGAACCGGTGTGTGCGCCCACCCGGGCCAGCCTCCTGACTGGCCGCTCCTACTATCGCACGGGAGTGATTCATACCTCTCGCGGGGGCGCGAAAATGGCCGGTGATGAAACCACTATCGCAGAATTATTGCAGGAAGCGGGCTATGCCACCGGGATCTTCGGTAAATGGCACCTGGGCGACAACTATCCCATGCGGCCGCAGGATCAGGGATTCGACGAGACCCTGGTGCACCGGTCGGGAGGCATTAATCAGACACCCGATAAACCCAACAGTTATTTCGATCCCCTGCTCTGGAAGAACGGTGAGAAATATCGGGGGTCGGGATATTGCACGGATATTTTCTTTGAGGCCGCCATGGATTTTATCACGCGGAATCGCCGGCGTCCGTTCTTTGTCTCCCTGCCCACCAATACGCCCCACACACCCCTGGAGGTCAGCGATGCCTATGCGGATCCCTATCGCAAGCTGGGATTGCCGGAAGATACGGCCCGGGTGTATGGCATGATCAAGAATATTGACGATAACGTCGGCCGGTTGCTCCAGCAATTGGAGCAATTTCATCTGGACAAAGAGACGGTTCTTATTTTTATCAGTGATAACGGACCGAACACCGATCGGTACAATGCGGGATTGCGCAGCCGGAAGGCCAGTAACTATGAAGGTGGCATTCGCGCGATGAGTTTTTTTCGATGGGATGGGCACTGGGCACCGGAACAAACCATCGACCGGATCGCCGCCCATGTCGACGTTGCCCCCACAATACTGGATCTCTGTGGTATACCGAAGCCGCCGGATCTCCATCTGGACGGCAGGAGTCTGCAGCCGCTGCTCAACGGAGACATGCCGACGACTGCCTGGCCGGAGCGGACACTATTTATTCAGTGTCATCGAGGTCAAACGCCGCAACAATATCAGAATTGTGCAGCCATTTCGCAGCGCTATAAACTGGTCGGATACCCGGGGACCTTTAACGAATGGACTTTTGAACCCTCATTAACCGATCCTGAGTTCGAAGTATATGACATCGAAAATGATCCCGGTGAAACCACAGATCTGGCCCGACAGCATCCGGGTATTCTTCGGCGATTGCAACAGGAATATGATGCCTGGTTCCACGATGTAAGCCAAACTCGAAATTTTACCCCGGGCGTGATCCACCTGGGGACGGGATTTGAGGATCCCGCAACCCTTTGTCGTTACCAGGATTCCATCTATCATCTGGGCGTGCCCCATGGGTGGCAGGTTCGGATTGCGGAGAGCGGAACTTACCGGTTAGCCATCAACCGGGATCGGTTTACCGGCCCCGGCCGGCTGGTAGTGAAATGGCGAGGTGAAGAGCAGAGTGCCCCTCTCACAGCCGGTCAGAATACCGGGACGTTTGAGCTGACTGCGGGACAGGGGCGGCTGGAAATCTGGTTTGAACTGGAAGGTATCGGGCGGATGACCTTTTCGGATAACGGGACCGTCGGTGATGTGGAAGTGTATAGAGTACAATGAAGCCGAATGATACTGTAATCAAGGAGAATATCTTATGAATAATACATCGAGGAGACTCACCCGCTGGGAATTTTTGATGACGGTTGCCGGAGTGGGTCTTGCTGTATCAACCGGGAAATCGGCGGATGCTGTCGGGATGAGGGAAGTTATGCAGCCTGCTGGACAGACCGGGAAGAAATTGTATTGGGGGGATCTCCACAATCACAATGCAGTCGGGTATGCCAGAGGATCCCTGGAGCGCGCCTATGACATCGCCCAGACTCATCTGGATTTCTTTTGT
>CAYPST010000083.1:0-18201 GCA_964413425.1 uncultured bacterium | reverse complement strand
GGGCGAGGCGTTTTCTAAACAGACTCATTTAAAAGTAATGGATTGTTAATAATTTAAATATGAAGGACTCTCCCATTACTTTTTAGAGGGAACTCACTTTTAATCTTAAACAGAACGCTATGCAATGAAACAATTTCAGTCCCCGAATGTTGGCTATACTATGGTTGGAAATCGCGCGTTCATCAGGCATAAAATGATTCGTCGAGGCCGGAAACTGTGTGGAATTCACAATGGCGGCAGGAGTATCTTTATGCGGAGAGTAAGCAGGAGAGTAGTTTCCAGCCCATTAACCTAGGGAGAATTCTATCATGTCTCGATCTATTGGAAGTCTGGTGTTAATTGTAACCTTAGGAGCGTTTATGACGACAGAGTCCAAAGCGGAAATATTCCCTTACACGTATGAGACACACACCCTGGATAACGGATTGAAATATATCCTGATTCCCATGGATACCCCTGGATTGGTGTCGTATTTCAGTGTTGTGAGAACCGGGAGCCGTGATGAGTATGAACCTGGTCATTCCGGATTTGCGCATCTCTTTGAGCACATGATGTTCCGGGGCACCGAAAATTTTCCCGGTGATGTGTACGATGAAATGGTGACCAGACTGGGCGCCGACGGCAGTGCCTATACCACCGATGACTACACCTGCTATCATCTGACCTTTACGCCGGACGATCTGCAGCGTGTCGCTATGCTGGAAAGCGATCGGTTCAAGAATCTCAAGTACGACCAGCGGGAATTCCAGACAGAAACCGGCGCTGTGTATGGAGAGTACCGGAAAGGCCGCACCAATCCCTGGTCGGTGCTATTCGAGGAAATTCACGACCTGGCGTTTGATGTGCACACCTACCAGCACACCACCATCGGATTTGAAGAAGATATTAAGGCTATGTCCACCATGTATGGGTACAGCCGGTCTTTCTTCCAGCGATATTACCGGCCGGAAAACGTGATTTTAATGATTGTTGGAGATATTCAGACAGGCAAGGCCACAGCCGTGATTCAGCAGTATTACGGTGACTGGAATCCGGGCTATGTGCCACCGAAGATACAGCCCGAGCCGCCCCAGCAGGGAGCCCGCGCAAAATCCGTCCGGTATAACGGCCGGACACTTCCCCTCCTTGATGTCGCCTATAAAGGCCCAGAGTTTGATGCGGAGAAAAAAGACTTTGCAGCCCTGGAAATCATTGGGGAACTGGCATTCGGAGAAAACAGTGATGTGTATAAACGGCTGGTGATTCAGGAGCAGAAGGTGGAGTTCGTGACAACCATGTTCCAGAAGAACCGGGATCCCGGATTGCTCCATATCCTGAGTATGATCCGTTCGGAGGACGACATCGAATATGTCCGGAACTTGATCTATGAAACGCTGGAACATTATAAAACCGACCTGGTGGAGGAGAAAAAGCTGGAGGAGCTGAAGAGTCGGGTTACCTACGGATTTCTTATGGATCTGGACACACCTGCCAAAGTGGCCAATAATTTGTCCCGCTACGTGGCACTGTCCGGTGGAGTGGGAGTCGTTGATGTCTACTTCCAGCAAATGCAGAAAGTCACCCCGGAAGATCTCCGCGACATTGCCAAGAAGTACTTCACCGAGGAGACACGGAATGTGATCGTACTCAAGGGAGCACAGGAGTGAAACACATTTTACTCTCATGTTTTATCGGGATTGTTATCTTGAATCTGATAGATTGTGGAGGAACAAGCGTGACTGATCAATCCACCGTGTTGGTACCGGTCGAAAACGATCCGACTATTTCCTTCCGGCTCTGGTTTAAAGTGGGATCCCAGGATGATCCCAGGGGAAAGGAAGGCCTGGCATACATCACAGCATCGATGTTAACCGAAGGATCCACCGAATCACGAGCGTATGAGGAAATCGTGGATGCGCTGTATCCGCTGGCAGCCGATTATCAGTCCCAGTGCCATATTGAACAAACGGTGATCTCAGGGCGGGTGCATAAGGACCATCTCGATTCATATTATGGCCTGCTTGCTGATGCTGTTTTACACCCGGCGTTGAAACAGGAAGATCTGGATCGCATCAAGAAACAGACCCTGAATTATCTGGAGAACATCCTGCGCTATTCCAGCGATGAAGAACTCGGCAAAGCCGCACTGTATCAGTTCATTTACCGTGGCACTTCTTACGAACACATGCCGTATGGGATAGTGGAAAGCGTGGAAAGCATCACTGTGGAGGATGTCCGGAATTTTTATCGGAAGTATTATGCCAGGGAGAATGTCGTGATTGGCCTGGGCGGGGGATACGAGGAATCGCTGGTAATCAGGCTGCGGGAAGACCTCTATGAATTGCCTGACGGGAAAACGAATCATCCACCTGTTCCTCAGCCGGGGCCTATCCGGGGCCGACAGGTTTTGATTGTGGAAAAGGATGCCAATGCCACGGCTATCAGTATCGGATTTCCCATAGATCTGTTGCGCGGGAGCAGAGAATGGTACGCCCTGGCGCTGGCGAATTCCTGGTTCGGCGAGCACCGGCAGACCAGCAGTCATCTGTTCCAGGTTATCAGGGAAGCCCGGGGGCTGAATTACGGGGATTATTCGTACATCGAGCGGTACGCCAACGGCGGCAGCAGAACCAAGCCGCCCCAGAATGTTTCTTTACGTCAGCAGATCTTCGAAATCTGGATCCGGCCGGTGCCTAACGAAACCCGGCATTTTGTTCTGCGCGCTGCCATCCGGGAGCTGCAGAATCTGGTGGAGAATGGGCTTTCCGAAGAAGAGTTCGGCCTCACTAAACAGTTTTTTAGCAAGTATGTGCTGCACTATGCATCCACAACCATGGCACGGCTGGGCTACGCCCTGGATGATGTCTTCTACGGTATTGGTGGCAGCCACCTGGAGAATTTACAACAGATCATTCCTCAGCTCACCAGGGAAGAGGTGAACCGGGCTGTCAGGAAATATCTCCAGTTCGAAAACCTGAAGATTGCCGTGGTCACCACAGACGCAGAGGAGTTCAAACAAGCCCTGGTTTCGGACCGGCCCAGTCCCATCGAATATTCGACTCCCAAACCCGATGGAGTCCTGGATGAAGACAAGCGGATCATGAAGTATCCCCTGAATATCCAGGAAGAAGATGTGGAAATCGTGCCGGTGGAGGAGATGTTCGAGGCGTAATCGCCTTCTTCTCTCTATTTGGCGATAGTATGATATCTCCCGATTTCCGGGCAGAGATCAGGATGAGCAGTTCAAGACACTTTCTTTTTACACCATGTAGGTCTGGCATTCACGCCGGGATGTATTTCGTTACGAAATCATTTGTGGGTACCATAAAAAACCAGTGACAGGGAATGGAAAAGGGTTGGTCCGGTGTGAACCGCTGTTGCTGAGGAATTCAAAAAAAGCGACGCAGAGAGAAATTTACCAGATACAGAGTGAAAACTGTCAGATACAGAGCTGAACTTTGACTCGCGGAGTTGAATGTCAGACCTCCCGAATGAAAGGGAACACTTCACTGATGAAAAGTTACACCTCCTGAGTTAAAAGTTGTACCTCCTGAGTTAAAAGTTGTACCTCCTGAATCAAAAAGCGCACCTCCTGAATTAAAGTCTGTCCCTGTAATGTTAAAAGTGCGAGCTCCTGAGTGAAAAGTGAGTGCTCCTCAATTAAAGATTTTAACCGCAGGGGTAGTTCAGAGGTGTTTTCCCTAAAAAAGTAAAGATTCGTTAAAGAAACAGAGGGACATTCAGCTGAAACGTTGCAATGAAATCAATGAGAAGGAGGATCGTGTGGGGCCTGTCGAATTGCTGTGGGTTCAAACACATTTCCAATCCAACCGGTATCATTTTCTGACCAGGTTCTCGGGAGTGAGTTCCACTTTCCGGCGGAAAGAAGAAAAGCGCCGTATCGATCCGGCGCTCAGAGTGGAGCTGATGGGAGTCGAACCCACGACCTCCAGAGTGCGATTCTGGCGCTCTCCCAGCTGAGCTACAGCCCCATGTCTTCGATGTGATCAAAATATAGGCGTCAGAATCTCCTAAATCAAATGGTAAATCCGCGGGTTTCGGTTGATCTGCGATCGAAGGAATCCCTAAGGAATACATATGTGTGAAGGGAGTCTGTCCGGTAAAGATGCCTTGATATTGATGCGGGGGCTTGACATATTAACCATACATGTTAGCAGCCTTCTGTCAATCACTTCAGTTATCGGATAAAGATATCTTCGATTGAGATGTTCGAACTATGAGATATGTGTGAGGAATTACTACTATGAACCGACGGACCTTTCTGAAGAAGACCGGCATCGCCGCCGGGATGTTGCTGTTCGCTCCCTGGTCTGCACTCACTTTTCAGGCAGCGCGCAAGCCGAATATCCTCTTTCTGTTTGCCGATGATCAATGCTACGAAGCACTCAGCGCCTTCGGCAGTGAAGTCCGGACTCCGAATCTGGATGGACTGGTGCGAAGCGGAGTGACGTTTACCCATGCCTTTAACCAGGGCGCGTGGCACGGGGCGGTCTGTGTGGCCAGCCGGACCATGCTGGTCACCGGCCGGTTTCTCTGGCATGCAAAGAATATTGAACCGCACCTGGAACAGGAACGGGAGGCCGGACGGCTCTGGCCACAGTTGCTGGAGAGGTCGGGATATGATACCTACATGAGCGGAAAATGGCATGTCCAGGTGAACGCGGAAGAAGTGTTTGGGACGACCCGGCATATCCGTCCGGGCATGCCGAACCAGACCGAGGAGGGCTACAACCGTCCCATCGAAGGCGAGCCGGACCCCTGGAATCCCTGGGATAAAGAGTATGGGGGGTACTGGGATGGGGGCAAACACTGGAGCGAGGTGCTGGGCGATGATGCCACGGATTTTTTGCAGCAGGCCGCCGGCAGAGAGAATCCGTTCTTTAAGTACCTGGCCTTCAATGCCCCGCATGATCCGCGGCAATCTCCCAGAGAATATGTTGATATGTACCCTCCGGATGAAATCGATATTCCGGTGAACTATGTGCCAGAATATCCCTACAAAGATTTTATCGGCTGCGGTGAAGATCTGCGGGATGAGCGGCTGGCGCCGTTTCCGCGGACCAAATATGCCGTGCGGGTGCATCGGCAGGAATATTACGCCATCATTTCCCATATGGACGCTCAGATCGGGCGAATCCTGGAGGCTCTGGAGCACTCCGGGAAGGCGGATAACACCTACATTTTCTTCACCGCAGATCACGGGCTGGCAGTCGGGCATCACGGGTTGATGGGGAAGCAGAATATGTTCGATCACAGTGTGCGGGCTCCCCTTATGGTCTCCGGTCCGGATATCCCGCAGAATTTGCGTATCAACACTCCGGTCTATCTGCAGGATATCATGCCGACAACACTGGAGCTGGCCGGTATCCGGAAGCCGGATTACGTGCAATTCAGGAGTTTACTGCCGCTTGTCCGAGGTGAGCGGGCACAGAATTACCGGGCCATTTACGGCGGCTATATCGATCTGCAGCGGATGATTCGGAAGGGGAAATATAAGCTGATATATTATCCCGAAATCGATGAAGTGCTTCTGTTCAATCTCCGGGACGATCCCTATGAACTGTATAACCTGGCAAAGCAGGAAAAGTATGCTGATAAGGTGGGGCATCTGAAGCAGGAACTGAGGGTGTTACAGAAAGCAGTGGGGGATACACTTTCGATTCATTAACTCATTGGAATTTTATTTGCCAAGAAAGGAGCGAGGGATGAATAGACAACCAAGGTCCGGAATCCTATTGCTGGTATGGGTGGTTTTACTCATGGGCGTCCGGCCTCAGCACACGTTCGCGGAGGCAAAGAAGAAGGCATACGAACCCACCTGGCAATCGATTATTCAGCATCCGACCCCGGAGTGGTTCGAAGATGCCAAATTTGGTATTTACTGGCACTGGGGGGTGTATTCCGTTCCGGCGTACGGCAACGAATGGTATCCCCGGAACATGTATCGGAAGGGAACGGATGTGTTCCAGCACCATCTTGAGACCTACGGGCCGCAGTCGGAGTTTGGATATAAGGATTTTATCCCCCAGTTCACCGCTGAGAACTTTGATGCCGGTGAATGGATGGATCTTTTTGTGAAAGCCGGAGCCAGGTATGCGGGGCCGGTGGCGGAACATCATGACGGATTCGCAATGTGGGACAGCGATCTGACCGAATGGGATGCGAAAGATATGGGCCCGAAACGGGATCTGGTTGGCGAATTAGCGGAAGCCGCCCGGAGCAGAGGTTTGAAATTTGTCACGTCCTTTCATCACGGATTCAACTGGAAATATTATGAACCGGCATTTCAATATGATGCCAGAGATCCCCGGTATGCCGGTTTATACGGGCAGCCACATTTTCCGGGCATTCCGGAATCGCGGGAATTTCTGGAGGATTGGCTGGGGAAAATCATCGAAGTGATTGATCAGTATCAGCCGGACTATATCTGGTTTGACTTCGGATGGCAAGAGTCCACCTTCGAACCGTATAAGCGGGAATTTCTGTCGTATTATTATAATAAGGCAGAGGAATGGGACAAGGAAGTGGTCGTCTCCTACAAGCACGATCATCTGCCGGTCGGTGCAGGCATTCTGGATCTGGAACGCGGCCGCCTGGATTCGCTGCGGAAAGAAAAATGGATTACCGATACCTCTGTTGATTATCGGTCCTGGTGCTACATCGACAATCCCGACTATAAACCGTTGAATACACTCATTGATAACCTGGCGGACCGGGTGAGTAAAAATGGAAATACCTTGTTAAATATAGCCCCCAGGCCGGATGGGACCATTCCTCAGGAACAGCAGAAGTTGCTGCTTGGCATCGGACAATGGCTGGAGGTGAACGGAGAGGCTATTTACGGCACCCGGCACTGGTACAAATACGGGGAAGGCCCTACCCAGATGAAGGGCGGGGCATTCAGCGAGCGAGATGAGGTCCAGTACACAGCGCAAGATATTCGGTTTACTACCAGAGGAAATGTCCTGTACGCCATAGCCCTGGATTGGCCGGGCGATCAGATTACCATCGAATCCCTGAAAAATTTGGATGCTTCCCAGATTCAGTCGGTGTCCATGCTTGGAAGCCGGGGAGAGCTGGAGTGGACCCAAACCGGGAATGGGCTGCAAATTCAAACTCCGGGATCACGGCCGTGTGAACATGCTTTTTCGTTCAAAATCGTATATGGGGATAAGTTACCGAGGTACGGAATTGAATGATCACGACTGCTGTGTACACAGAATATCGGCCGTCTGCAGAGAAACATTATCATACTTTGAGTCTGTTTAGAAAACGCTTCGCCCAGAAGGGATGCTCCGAAGGAGTCTCTTCGAGGCCTTCGGCAAAGAGATCCCTTCGGGACAAAAAAATTTAAAACATATCTGTTAATATACCGTCATACATTTGACGTCTATCTTATATGCATAATAACCAGAAGTCAGGTTCAACATGTTGTATCGGAAGCTTGTTTTCCAAACACTCTCATGCTTTATGGACAACGGGCTCTGCAAATGAACACTAATGAAGGAGATCAGATGGAATATCAGGAAGTGGGAAAGACCGGCCTCAGGGTATCAATTCTCGGATACGGCGCCTCACCCCTGGGCGCAGAATTCGGGACCATTGATCCCGCGGAGGGTGAACGCGCTGTCCACTATGCAATCGACCACGGGATCAATTATTTTGATGTTTCTCCATACTACGGGCGGACCCTGGCTGAGGAGCGACTCGGGCAGTTTCTGGAGGGGAAGCGGGAAGAGATTGTCCTGGCGACAAAGTGTGGTCGATACGGAAAGGAGTTGCCTGACGGGTTTGATTTCTCTGCCCAGCGGATTATGCAGTCGGCAGACGAAAGCCTGTTCCGGCTTCGCACAGATTATATCGATGTATTCCAGGTGCATGACGTCGAATTCGGAAATCCGGATCAAATCATCAATGAAACCATCCCTGCCATGGAAGAACTTCGGGGACAGGGAAAGATCGGGTTTATCGGTGTGACGGGGTATCCTCTGCATATCTTAAAAACGATCGCCGCCGAATCATCCGTGGATACTATCCTGACTTATTCTCATTACAATCTGATGAATACTACCATGGATGATGTATTGACCGGATTCGCCAGAGAGCACGACATTGGTCTGATTAATGCTTCGCCACTCCACATGCGGCTTCTGACACAGAAAGGCGCTCCCGACTGGCACCCGGCGCCTGCTGAAGTCAGGGAAAAAGCTCGGGAAGCGGCAGCGTGGTGTAAATCACAAGGGGTGGATATCGCGGATCTGGCCATGCAATTTGCACTCAGTCATCAGCAGGTGGCGACAACTTTGGTCGGCATGAGCAAGGTTCGACATGTGGAAAAAAATCTGAAGGCTGTTGGGACTACTCCCGATAAGGAACTGCTGGAGCAGGTGCTCGAAATTTTCGAACCGGTAAAAGCTATGAACTGGATATCGGGACTTCCGGAGAACAACGATCCGGGATCGGTTCAGGCCGAATCGGGGTAAGGTGTCTGTATATCTGAGTCTATTGAAAATCGCTCCGGAGGAGAGCCTCTGGCTCAAAGGTCGCCACGACCGCGAAAAAATAACAACTACATGAAGCACCGAAACATACTGAAAGACACTGATCATTTGAAACCCGATATTCAACTTCATTCATTGCCTATGCCGATAACGTCCCTTCCGACAAATCGGGACTCCAGCCTGTCCCGGTATGCCGGGAATTTGAAACTTTCGATTCGCCGGGGCGAATGTGATTTCGAAAAAGTTTCAGTATCGGGGCTGCCAACTGCCAACTGCCTATATGACCATTCCAGCATATTCTGTCGTTTCTGTGTTATTTTAAACGCTCTTATATCTATGCATCGGAAACAGCGATGAGGTCTTTCGGTATGTCGATTTCTCTTTCACACGCGTTCAGAGTTTTTGAAAGGAGCATGAATGAAGTCATTTGTTATTGAGGAACCGCATCGCGCGATCCTTATGGACAGAGACATTCCCTCACCGGGAGAGGGGGAGGTACTCCTTCGGATTACACGGATTGGCTTGTGCGGTACCGACCTGAGCACATTCAACGGGAAGAACCCGCTGGTGAAGTATCCGCGGATTCCGGGACATGAAATCAGTGCTATCGTCGAGCAAATTACCTCTCAGGTGCCGTCTGATATCCGGGAAGGAATGGCAGTGATAGTCTATCCGTACAGCAGCTGTGGTACGTGTGCGGCGTGCCGGCGAGGCAGGACCAATTGCTGTCGATACAACGAAACTTTGGGTGTCCAGCGGGATGGAGCACTGCAGGAGTTCTTTCCCGTCTCATGGCAAAGCCTGATTCCCTCGGAAGAATTCTCCCCTGCTGAACTGGCGCTGGTGGAGCCATTATCTATTGGGATGCATGCAGTGGATCGAGGCGCCATCACCTCGGATGATACTGTCGGGATTTTCGGTTGCGGTGTGGTTGGCTTGAGTGCGATCTCAGGCGCCGGGTTCACCGGAGCAACTGTCGTGGCCATCGATATTGATGACAATAAGCTTGAGATAGCCAGACAGTGTGGGGCAACGCATATCATTAATTCAGAACGGGAGAACCTGTCGGGTGCGCTGAATGAGCTCACTAACGACCACGGGCCGGAGGTGATGATTGAGGCGGTGGGTTCGCCGCAGACGTTCAGAGCTGCAGTTGATGAAGTCGCCTTTGCCGGCAGGGTGATTTACATCGGTTATACCAGAGATCCGGTGGAGTATGACACCCAGTTTTTTGTGAAAAAGGAACTGGATATCCGGGGTTCCCGCAATGCAACGCGGGATGATTTCCACCGGGTGATGGAGATTCTCCGGTCCGGACAATTTCCCGTGGAAAAAGTTCTGAGTGCTACTGTTCCGCTTTCACAAGCGGTCGAGTCTCTGCAAGGCTGGAGTGATGCTCCCCAGGCATATACAAAAATCCAGGTGAGTTTTGAGGAGTAGAAAGTACAGGAGTGTAAGTATGAATCAGTTGTTCTTTGCCGGATCTCTTGAAGTGGCCCGTATGCTTGCTTTCTCCCGCGTCTTCGGATTGGGAACCACAATGAGTGTCAGGCCCTCCACGTCCTTTACCCGGACTCTTTCACCCGTACGCACATTTGGATATCCCCTTGCGATTCTCGCTGACCACAGCTCACTGCGGAGTTGAATATAACCTGAGGGATTCAGACTTTCGACAGCGACGCCCTGCAATCCGATCAGTGCCTTCAGGGGACTGAATTCCTGGGGAATATAGGACCGCCAGACAAAGGGGAAAAGGATGATATCCTTTGCAACCCACAGTCCCAACACGATAAGTACTGCTCGAACAGGGATATTAAACCATGAGTGAAACAGGAAAAGAATGAGCGCAAGCAGCACGAATCCGGGCAGCTGCAGGAGGGTGTACCGGAGCAGAATACGGGGTGTCAGGGGGGGAGTTGCGGGTGGAGGCTTCATTTCTTCATGTTTGCGGACCATATCATTCACAGAGATGCTACAGACAAAACAGTGTTTTGTCAAGAACACAAAAACTCAAAAGTTCAAAAACTCAAAAGTTCAAAAATACGAGAACTCAAGAATTCGGGAAGACAAGAAGTCAAAAATACAAGGAGAATTCAAGAATACAGAAGAAAATAATAAAGACAAAAAGGAATACGGAAGCGGCAGACTTTTGGCAAATCCGGGCTCAGATCAGGTTGTGATGGAACGGGGAGCATCGAATTTTTGAAAGGTGCAGAATTGTCACAGATCTCTGTTAAAGAAGAAATTCATGGGATTAACCGGGTTCCCGTCCTTGAGCACCTCATAATGCAAGTGCGGGCCGGTAGAGCGGCCTGAGTTACCCGCCAGCGCAATGGTGTCGCCTCGTTCCACCTGGTCCCCCGGTTGGACGAGGAGCTCCGAATTATGTGCATAGCGGGTTTCATAGCTCTGGCCGTGATGGAGCCGCACCATCCGCCCGTAGCCATATTTCCAGGAGGCGTATTCGACTGTGCCAGCCTCCGCGGCAAGCACGGGATCGCCTCGGTCCGCTGAAATATCCAGGCCGTAGTGAAACCGTCTCTGTCCGGTGAACGGATCTGTACGATATCCGAAACCATCGTTAAAATCCCGGGAATGTAATGGCCGGATGGCTGGCATCGAGGCCAGGTGATCCTGTTGAACCTTCACCAGTGAATCTATTTCGGAGTAGCTGTGATCTTCCAGTTTGGTTTTCCTGACGAGGCTGTCTGTGAGAATTAGAAGGTCTGAAATTTCAGGATCTTCAGGGGAGAATAAAAAATCGAACTCCCGAATCCGATTGTATCTGGTTCCGCCGATCCCGATTTCACGGATATCCGTGCCGATCCCGGAGATACCGGCATAGGTGCGAAGGACGCGATCCCGCTGTTCTAATTTTTGTACCATTTGTTTCATGGTATCTGATTGCCTCCGGAGACGGGTGAGGCGTGTCTGCAGGCGATCATTTTTATGCCGTAAACTCTGAATTTTTGTTCGATAGATGAGGGCATTCATATCATCCAGGGTAACCGCCAATATCCCTGCCATGATTGAAATAAACAGGAGAACACCTATGAGAAGTGACTTTCGGGAAATAGAGAGTTCGCGTATTCCGTTCCGATCATCAAGTAAAAGGAGTTTCAACGGTGCATCATCCAGTGTTTCGATTCGTAGATTTTCGGATGTCCGGAAGCATGTGTTCTGTCAAAGGACAGCGTATAAAACATTGATTGTGATAGTTTTCCAGCTGTTCCTTTCCGGAGGTTCTATTCCACTTAAGTACTATAATATATTCGAATTTAGATGAAAGATCTAACGAATAATCCGGTATTGGCAGGAAAGCCTGACTGGCACGTTTTCGCTGAAATATTTTATGGGGTTCGGGATTTGTGATCCGATACTATCGTGAAAACCACTGGTGCAGGGGGCAACGATTCCTCCGCGTACAAAACGAGAGCAAAATCCGGCGATGTCATGCCCCGGAAGATGCATTACAGTAGGGGACATATCATAATAGCATTGGCCACTTCCCTACCCAGTATCTGAGTATCCCCGGATTCGATCGTGACGGAGATCGGCCCCTTAAAGGGTGCTTTTTTCTCAATAGTGATCCGGGTCCCCGGTTTCAACCCCAGTGATTCCAGGTATCGCAGCATGTCGGAGTTCCGGTCACTCACCTGGCAGATGATGCCTGTTTGCCCCTCCTTCAACTGTGGGAGGCGGTGATAAACAGGTTCCTCCATGACACCTTTGGTATCTGGGATAGGTGCCCCATGGGGATCAGTTGTCGGATATCCCATGACCTGGTCAATCCGATTTTCGAATTCCTCTGAGATGACATGTTCCAGTTTTTCCGCTTCTTCGTGCACCTTATCCCAGCTGTACCCCAGCATATCCGAGAGATAGAGCTCCAGCAGCCGGTGGCGGCGAATAATCCCCAGCGCGATCTTCTCTCCTTCCGGGGTCAGCGTTACTCCCCGATACGGTTTATGTAAGAGACATCCCATGGTGGCCAGTTTCTTAATCATATTCGTGGCTGAGGCTGGTGACACTTTCAATCGCTCCGCAATCATCGCGGTATTCACCGGTTCATCCTTCGCACCATATTGTTGCAGCATATAGACAGCCTTCAAGTAATCCTGTTCAGCCTGGGTAGTCATTCCTCATCTCCTTTCTAGTCGTTATATCCCTCAGCCTACCTCCTTCGCAGGTGTGTGCCGGCTCTCCCGAGACTGCCTATATCAGATACCTGTTCCCAGACAAGAATCAGATCCAATTGTTGCCTCCCTGCTATAGTAATTTGAACCCGTACTTCAGTTCAGACGATAAATTTTTCACGGGTTTCCAACGAGTATTCTGCTGCTCATCATCGGGTGGAGCGGACATTCTATTTGCAGGATGGTGTCTTGCCGGGGGAGCACAAACGTCCGGCTGACCTCCTCTCCGGACCGGATTATGGGCGTTTCCACGTCCAGTTCAGGGATCGCCAGCTGATGTCTGATGCCGCGATCCTGGTTGCGAAATATAAGGTGCAGTCTGCTCCCGGGCGGGAAACGTAACTCCTGGTTTTTGCTGCGAAATTCCATGTCTTGGCTGATGAGGATTACGGTGTGTTGTTCAGAGCCTGGTAACAGCACCTTCAGCGAGAAAACTCCGAGTAAAATGATGAGCAGAAACCCGGCGAGGTACCCGCGCTTTGTTCGGTCAGGAGTCTTGAGTCCAGTCATTTTTATTTTTCCTTCCTCGAATATTCGTTATACCGCTACCAGCAATCCTGTGAAATACATAACGGCAAAGCCGGCCGCCAGCCCCAACAGGTTCCGGAAGGTCAAAAGCCTCCCCGTATCATCCGCCATCTGCGTGAAAATGGCATGGACGACCTGTACGATAGCTCCCGCTCCGATACTCAAGAACAGGACGGCCCAGAAGGCCGAATAGGTGAACCCGCCAATCCAGGCTCCGAGTATGGTCGGCACACCGGCCAGGAGTCCCATCCAGATCAGCTGAGTAACCCGGACGCGTTGTCGGGCAACCGGGGCGATAATCGCCAGCCCCTCAGTAGTATTATGCAGGGCAAATCCAATCACAAGCATACTTCCCAGGGCAATGTTCCCCAGCGCATAGGCCGAGCCGATAGCCAGTCCTTCCCCCAGGTTATGCAGGCCGATTCCCAGAGCGATGGTGTAGGCAATGATCACCTGGGGACCGGGATTAGCCTGGTGAATCATTTCAGCCGGGTGGTCTGGTTCCGCGTGCACTTCGCTCCGGGACCATCCGGAAACTGCTGTCAACAGCAGGAGACTGCCGACAAATCCGGCAGCGAGGACGGCAATCCCTTCCAGAGATTCCGGCAGCCGGAGGGCGATGTCGAATCCTTCGGCGACTGAATCAAGAGCCAGGAAGGCCAGCAGCCCTATCGTGAAACTGAGCAGGAAGTGCATGGTTGTGGTCCGGATCGTGCGGAGTGCCGGAAACCAGAGTAATCCGAGAAAAACCGGGATAATACCTACATAGACGCCAAGCAGAGAAAAAATGCCGAGATAGCTCCAGCTGGGAGTGGGAGAGGCGACGGCGATGTCGATATTTTTACTAAAAGTGGCCCCGGTTGAGGTGACCAGGGTGATCTCGTGGGCATCGCCTTCCACCCAGGGATAGAGCATGTGAACCCGGGCCCGCTCCAGGTGCCCCAGTGTTTTCTGCGGAGTGAGGGTAAACGGCCAGTACGCTTCATCTATCATGACCTGGGCAATTGTGGTTTCATCGGGACCATCATTGAGTACATGCAGAATGACTTCTTTGGATGAGTTCCGGCTGTAATCATCCCCATGTAGTTCAATTCGTTGAATCACCAGATTCTCTACCGGCGGAAAATTGGTCCGCAAGACCTGCCCCGGGCCGAAGAGTCGGATAATCAGGATCAGTAATCCTAGCAGAACAAGCGGTAACAGAACAAGTGTCCATCGCAGGAGTGGGTTCCCGCGCACATGTGAACCCCTGTCCCGATTGTCGGTATCATTCCTTCTATTCATATCGTTTATTTTCCTTCTGCATTATACTGGTGCATCCACTGCTTCGATAACTCCCATCCATCCCAGTTCGGCGAATTCGGACTGATGAGCATGGAACATGTACCGGCCGGGATACCGGAACGTGCATTCGACGATAGCTCGTTCGGCCTGGCACATCATGATTGTATCGGTGTACTCGTGGGAGGTGGAGCGGGTGCCGGTCCGATACACGTCGAAAAAGACCGCGTGAATGTGCAGTGAGTTGACCGGATCGAACTCGGTGACGTTGATTAAGTAGAGACGAACCGGTTCACCTGTGTTAACTCGAATAGGATGGTTCATATAATGGAAGGCCACCGTGTTCACAGCGTACACTTCATTCTCGGCGTCGAAGTTGGTATCGAACCCGTTCATAATCATCACCAGCTCCTGTGCCTGAGAACGTGGTTCCACCGGGTCCACGATATAGGCGCCATACAATCCCTTGTGAATGTGTCGTTTGAGTGGCGTGGAGTGACAGTGGTACAGGTGTACGCCTGCCGGTTCGGCATCGAATTCATAGATGAATTCCTCACCGGGATGGACAAACTGGTTCGGGAATGCGCCGTCCATCTCCGGATGATGCCAGCCGTGAAAATGGATGGTATGGGGATGCGAACCCTGATTCAGAAACCGGATCCGGATACGGTCGCCCTCGGTGGCCCGGATGGTCGGTCCGGGTACCTGCCGGTTATAGGTCCAGGCCGGGAACAAGACGCCCGGGGCAATTTCGATCTCCTTATCCACTGCGATGAATTTGTATTCCCTGAGCAGGGAGCCGTCGGGACGTGATGTCTCCCGATAATATTCCGACCGCTTTTCCGGCGGGAGATCATTGAAGTTCCAGGCGGTCAGAAAATCAGCCGGGTCAAACTCCCCTGGCCGGATATCACCCACCGTTCCAAAGAAGTGCGGAGAATCCGGGAGTGTATGAGGGCTGATCCCGGTACCTGCGTGGTGAGGGTCCGTTCCATACTGCCGGGAAGTTCCATGGCGTCCGAACAGGTTTTGCAGGCCCAACCAGATGGCACCGAGCAGGCTGAAAAGGCCTGTCAGGAGAAAGGTTCTCCGGGAATGCCTGCCGGGTGAGGCGGCAATTTTCGAAGGCAAGAATTTATCAAATGGCATCATGTGATTTCTCCGTATTCATGAGCAACTTTCTCATGGTTTAATTGGAAATTAGTTACAGCTAAAAATTCAATTTGTCAATACTAAATTTTAAAGTCAGTCCAGTGAGTTGATATTTGCCCGGGAAGCCGAAGAGGTCTGCTGTGAGTTGCTACTGCAGAGCAATCGAGGGGATGCTGGTGTTGATGTAGAAACAGCGATGTTCTGCTCTTACCTGGAACATCGACAGCATTTGGAAGGCTGTATTTCTGTCGGATTGAATCTACTGGCGAGAAACGGTTGCCAAGGACCGTGCGAGCGAACGTTAGTTTGAATCACCATTCAGCACCTCTTGAATAGTTCTGAGTACTTCCTGGACGTCGAACGGTTTTTCAATCACTGCTTTGAAGGTGTTGTTCGGAGTAACTTTGGGTCGTTCCAGGCCCATGCTGCCCGTGATGGCGATGATTTTCAATTGAGGATTGATTTCGTGCACGCGCCTGGCCAATTCCTGGCCGCCCATCTCAGGCATTTTCAGGTCGGTGATGATTAACTGAATATCTTTGGCTTTTCCTTTATACAGCAGCAGCGCATCCTTCCCATTAGAAGCCACGGATACGGTATACCCTTTGGATATCAGAATCGTCTCCAACAATTCACGCAGATGGGCTTCATCTTCTACAATCAGGATATGGTGTTTTGCACTGGTGGACGGTTGCCTGAAATTAATTGGCTCCGGGGATTCCTCTTTTTCCTCTGCGCGGGGCAAACCTAAGATGATGGTGGTCCCTTTATCAACCTCACTGACTGCATCAATCCATCCCTGATGTTGCTCAAGAATCCCATAGGCGACGGAAAGCCCTAATCCGGTGGCATTACCGGCTTCTTTGGTGGTGAAAAACGGTTCGAAGATCCGATTGAGCGTTTCATCGTCCATCCCTGATCCGGTATCGGTGACGGTGATACAGAGATAATTATCCCGTGATGGCACCCGGTGTTTTCTGGCCAGTTCGGTGGTGGGTCGCTCCAGGGCCAGGGTGATTTTGCCGCCGGAGGGCATAGCATCTGCGGCATTCGTACAAAGAATCAGGAGCACCTGCTGGAGTTGACCGGGATCAGCCTTAATCAAGTCATCATCATGATACGGTTCAACTACTATCTCAATGTTTTCAGGAAGGGTGCGGGAAGCAATTTCACGGACATTTTCAAGATACTGTTGTCCTGAAAGTGTTTGAAAATGTGGTTTTTCGGTATGAGCGAAGGCCAGTATCCGCTGGGTAATCGTTTTTCCACGATCCACGCTGGAGACAATCATCTCCAGGAATTTCTCTTTCTCCGCTTCCGTCGGATCCAGTTGCAGCATCTGTGCTGATCCCAGAATAACAGCCATCAGGTTACGAAAGTCGTGCGCGATACTCCCGGCAATGAGTCCCAGGGCTTCCATCCGCTGAGCGCGTTGGAGCTGCTGCTCGAGTTCATCCCGCTCCGTGATATCTCTGGTCGTCAGCAAAATGCCGGAGACAACATCCTCGTGGAGTAAATTTTTCCCGACGCTTTCCAATGTCCTCCAGGATTCTTCCTTTGTCTGCATACGGAGCGTAAACACAGGCAAGGTTTTGCCGGGGGACGCAATAACTCTGGAAAGGTTGTCCTGTACGGTGGGGTGATCGTCTTCGTGCAGAAAGTCGTAAATACTCCGGCCTTCGAGTTCATCCTGCCTGTAACCCAGGTGAGGCTTGACAGCCGAATTCACATAGCGGATAGTGCCATCAGGGTCTATCACCAGGAACATATCAAGGGCATGATGAACTAAGGATTTGAAAAACTGCTGCTGCGAGAGTACCGGCATCTCGGTGCCGGATGCAGTTTGTCGAATGTCTCTTAATTGCTCCAGCAGCGAAATGATCTGCTGGAGAATGTCCACTTCGGAATGTTGAGGTGTATTCATCGGTGCCGCAGGTTTTTTACGCCAAGGTTCTCCGGGATATAAAGATTCCCTGAGACGCTAAATTCTGAAAACTCTCAATAGCAACCACCTAATTTATAATCTGAGCGATAAATGCTTTAGATTTATTTTCCGGCTGTGTGAGAGCCTGTATTGGAATATACGAACCAGGTGCGCGGACTGGAAATGTGCGGAAAGTGTGGTACCGCAACCGTTGTCTACTTTCGGTTTTGACGCAACAGATATTTCTCATAATCTAACGGATTGACTCATCTGATAGGACTAATTTCCTCTAAATCTATACGTAAATTCTTTTCAACGCAACCCAAAATAAAAGAAATCGAAATTAAGTGTGCAAATTTTAAAATATATTATCTTTTAACTGCAAATAGTTGTAATTATTTTAGAATTAATTGGACATTTTTCCTGAAATTGTTAATCATATTATTCAGTGCAGGAGACGGAGAAAGAAATATTTATCTGAAATGTGAGGATTCATATAAAAAAATATGACTATTAAATCAGCTCAGTATGCTCTCCCCATCCAAGGAATTGGAGAGAAAATGGATCGCATTCTTCTTCACCCCGGGATTTCCCAACGGGATCCCTTACGGGACATCCC
>CAYPST010000082.1:0-18661 GCA_964413425.1 uncultured bacterium | reverse complement strand
ATCCACTGTTTCCGTGGGTATCCGTGTGCTATTTATGAATAATCCAGGCTGGAAATATCCTGTCCCTATTGGGACTAATAACGTGCACCTCCGAGCGCTCAGATGAAGAATGCCCCGTGAGGAGTAATAATTTATAGCAGCTGTTTGTATATTCAAGGGAGATGGGCTAACATATCACCATTCATTAATGGCAGACATCATGGAGGGAGATGAGGTGAATAATATGTACGGTCTTATTTTCGACGTTGACGGAGTCATCGCTGACACCGAAGGAGTAAATGCCCGGGCCACCGGTCAGGTGTTTGAGGACCTGTTTGGTATGGAAGGCGTCGTCCGGGAAGACTTTGAAACCGGCATCGGACGCGGCGCGGAAGCTTACGTGGAGGCTGGTGCGCAGGCTCACGGAGTCACCCTCTCCCGGGAACAGGTCCAACAAGCGGTCCGGTACCGCCAGGAGTATTTTCTGCGACTACTGGCAGAAGAGGCGCTGCCGCCATTTCCCGGTGTCAAGAGTTTAATCGAAGCCGGTCTGCAGGATGACCGCTGCCGGCTGGCGATTGCCACCAGCGGGAGCCGGACAAAATCGCAGGCGGTCCTGAATTCGGCCGGGATCCCGTATGATCAATGGGTTTATATCACCGGAGACGATGTCTCCCGGACAAAGCCGGATCCCGAGATCTTCCTTACGGCCGCCGATACGCTGAATCTGCCCCCGGATCGCTGCCTGGTCATCGAGGATGCGCCTAACGGGGTGGAAGCAGCCAATGCGGCCGGCTGCCGGTGTCTGGCGGTGACGAACACAACGAACCGGGAAAATCTCCTGCAAGCGGACCGAATCGTGGATTCTCTGGAAGAGGTGAACCTTGAGGATATCTTTGAGATGGTGGATGGAATCAGGTAGCAAACAGAAACCCAGCGTTTTTTCTGTGTTCCTGAGCTACGAAAACCTCGAACAGGACCATTTCACACAACCGCTTTCCATAAAAACGCAGCCTCACCCTTCCAAATTCTTCACCATCTTTTGGATGGCGAATTTTCCACGACCAAGCTCATCCATCAGCCGGGCGACGATCTCCTGCTTGGAATAACCATGATCCGAAAGGGCCTGGAAACGGTCCTGAAGGCGCTGCTTTTCTTCCGCGGACCACGGTTTGCCCTGGTTTTCCGGCTGCCAGATCTCCAGCTGGCGAAGGTCGGCGAGCATTTCCCCGAACCGCACCTGCCGGATCTCTTCTCGACGGTATTGGTATACTTCCCGGCTGATCTCGAAGCCGATGGCATACCGCCCCAACCCGATAGCCGCCCGGGCAGTGGAGAAACTGCCCAAAAAGAGATCGCATACCAGATCGTCCTCATTGCTGCTGTAGAGAATCATCTTTTTCAACAGTTCCAGCGGCAATTCGTTCTTATTCTTCCGCTGCCCGGGTTTATACTCCTTGTTGATTATCCAGACATCTTCCCGATCCTGATAGTTGCGTGACCCGCCTTCTGCATCCTTCTCCTGGGGACCGTATCTGCAGTAAGTGTTGAAGGTGTGGGGAGCACCAGGCTTGATATAATAGAGAATATGATAATGTGAGGAGACGAACTTATTCCTGGTATAGACCCCGAAATTATATTTCCAGATGATGTGGTTCAGCTCCTGCAATTGTGTATCCCGGAGTGCAGACAGGATATGAAACAAGTTGGTATACCCGGACACAATATACATGGCGCCGCCCGGCTTGAGAATCCGCTCCGCCTGCCTGATCCATTGCCGGCTGAACTCCCCGTACTCTTGTTCCGGTACCTCTACGTATCCATTTAGTACATATTCTTCATCTCTGTTGTAATGTTTGTGGAGCTGATCTCCTTGGATGCCGTAAGGAGGATCTGTGATGATTAAATCAATGGAGGAATCGGTGATATGTTTCTCGCAACCCCGGATACAATCTTCATTGTAAAATGTATTTCTGTGCGTCACGATATAATCAAGAACCCTTGCGTCGAATCTGTCAGTCAGTCACGAGTAAAACTACAATACTCCCATGGATATGACAAGCCGCTTTGCCCGGCTGTATCCCCCTGGGGATCACCGATACGAACTGCAGGAATTTCCATAAACGCCGAAAATAGTAGAAAAGAAGTCATGCAGATTAGAGGGAACTGAACTATGGCATTATTCTCGTGGCCTGTCATCGGATTGGGCGTGGTTCTTCTCCTGATTCCGGTTGTAACCGGGATAATCCTTGCTCGTCGTAATCGCTCGCACGTGCAGGGGCCTCCTCCATCCGAAACCTGGCAGATGCAACGGTTCAAAAAAACACGATCCGGCAAGCCGGTGAACAGCTGCTTTTTGTATTCCGGAGAAACCCGGCAGGGAATTCCCTGGGAAATGGAAGCCGTAAGCCAGGAGGATCCCCGGAAGAAAATGACCGCTGCCTACCGGAACGTGTCACTGATTCGATCCGGTTTTTATACTTTGTGGGAAGCTGAAACGAGTAATCTGTCTTCAGAGTATATCCTGATTTTTCCCCGCAACGTATTGAATTTCTATCAGGAGGATCAGCCTGACCGGCCGGGCATCGATCCGAATATCGCCCTGGAACAAAGACTGGAACGTATTTTTATCACGGATCTCCGGAGAATGTTCGCTCTCACCATTAAAAATGCCGAGGAACTGTTCTCCTCAATGCGCCGAATTTATCCGGAGGATGCTGGATTCCAGCGAATCTGTGCAACGTTTGGCACTTCTGTAACCCAGGCCGAACGTTTGCTCACCCCCCAGTTCCGCACAGCGATCACTCACTGGAAAGAGACCGACCTTTCGATTGGCATTTCGCCGAACCGGACTGTTATTTTAGTTTCAGGGGATGATCTCTCTGATGAAATCAAACGGCTGGAAATGTTGGTTCACCTTGGTGCGACCCTCCTGGAAGTGCAGGAAAAAATCACTTCACCGGTGGAGTAAGTCTCAGCCCGTTGGCATCAAAATCTCCGTATGCGGATTCATCGGGCACGGTACAGTGTATCCAAAATCTCCTGCGCTTCGGGGGATTTTTGAAAGACCAGAGATAACGCCTCACAAGGATAATGTATACATTGCGAGCAGTTCGAGATATTTTGATGCCGGGCGCACCGCCGTACGGGACATTCGGCGCAGAAGGACATCACCATATCATCCGATGCCTTACACCCTTCACAGTAGATATCTTCCGTCGACAGCGGATACTTCTCGGTGGACCATTCCTGTGCCAGTATTTCCCGTTCGCGGGAATTTCCCTGCCTGCTGGCAACATAGGCAGGACATTGCCGGCAGTCTATCCCACAATATCCCATCATCCGGCCGTTCATGCTGCTTATCATGTATCGGTATGCCTCCTTCCCGGATTGGCGTATTTCTTCAGTCGTATCTTTGACCAGTTTAATCCGGAGTCCGCCGTGTGAACAGAAGCCCAGACCAGGTTGTATCAATGGAACAGATTTTGTAATCGACTAACCCCGCCGATAAGCCGGCCTGACGAACGATTGGCTGGGACAGATCGCTGTTCATTCCTGAGGCCTTCTTCGGCCAGGCCAGCCAGAGCGAAGCCTGCTCAGCATATGAACTCAGCTGTTTGATACGTTGGTTGAGCTTCTCCCGCGAAGCAGTGAAACAAATGATAATATCCGGTTCGCCATTGATCTCTGCCAGCAATCGCGCGCCTTTCGGAAGGGTCCCCAGGGTTCTCTCAAAATTCTGGGGAGCATCCAGGAGAAGAATACGGCTCTTCGCCCGAATACCCAGTTTCTTTGGCAGCGGAGTTCCGGCATAGCCGTCAAAAACAGAATCCGGGACCACCGGATCATCCGGGGGATGAGTCAACGCCTCTTGCAGGGCCTGATCTATGCTGTCCCAGGTACTATACACGGCATCCGGAAGCAACCGGCGGATTGGTTCGACTTTCTCGGGTTCACCGCCGATATACAGGAGTGGTATATGCCGGGTGGAAGCTGTTTTGCGCACGGTCAATCCGACATCTCTTCCCTGGGACGGAAGCCGGGAAAGATCGATGGCGATGGCATCCGGTTGAGTTTCCTTTAATTCCCGGAAAAGAGCCGGACCAGAAGGCACCGCATATCGAACATCATACTTCGCAGCATCAAACCGGCCGGCACGTTCCGCGGCTTCGTCAGCATTCCAGTGGATGTATCGAATACGTTTCATAGGCCATCCCGTCGATTGCGACGGTTGCTTCATGCTCCGGTGAAAGTGCAACAGAAATGAACCCTTTTATCCCCGCTGGTTCCGGGAAATACACTCTGTCCGGGTAAGTACCGGTTCTGATATTTCTAATATACCATCTTCAACACCGAGACACCACAATAATGATGTAAGTCCATTTAAAAGACGCTCCGCAAGAGAGGCTTTGGCTCAAAGATCTCCAGAACCGCGAAAGAATAACAAATGAATGGAGCCCCCCGGCTTAACAGCCGGGGTTCCTCCTTTGACTCCGCACACAGGCGGAGTCTGGGCGGAATCCCGCCCAGAAGACCATGCATCCACGCTTTGACAAACGTGGTCTTCTGGATGGCGGGATAAACACCGAAACACACTGAAAGACACTGAGAGTTGGACACACTAGCTTGCTTCACGTCTTTTTCGCAGCGTTAACTCTCTGATTTCTGTATCAATATTTGGGAGTAATCAACTGCTGGCAAGTTCTTAAAAATGTTGACAGTTCCCTCGAGCACTGACGTATTTGAAATGCTTACTGCCTACTGCCCACTGCCTTTATTACCCCCTGTGCTTGAACAACGGAGGAAACCCTTGTGGGTTTACACCATCGCTCGACGCAGCTTTCGCTTCAGGTCGTGAATCCGGCGCCGAACCTTCTTGAGTTCCTTCTTGTCTTTCTCCTGAATGAGCCTGTCTCGCTTCTTCTTCAGCCGCCGGATTTCCCGTTTAATCCTGGATTTGTCTATTCCCACGACTTCATGATGCACGAACATATCAATATTCAGAGCGTGGCAGAGGTTTTCCAGCAGATGGTCTTTGTTCATCTGGGTATACCCCTGCACGGCTTCATCGTCCAGTCCGGCGGCAATGTCCCGCAAATCCTTCACCTTCATGTGTTTCAGATCGTCGTAGGTATAGTCTGCCATACCTGTCCTCCTTTCAAAGAGGTTAATAACACATTTATTGTATCACTTATTTCATTTCACTCCGGGATCTTTTCCCCTTCAGAAGCGGGGAGGTTTCCTCTGCTTATTGCCGGAGGAAAGGGTGCCTGAATTGTCATGCTCCTGGAGCCAGCGCTCCCAGCTGTACCGAGAGGGAGAAGCGAAAATGAACCATGGGTTATCCACTGGTATTCACTGACAACGAGAGCCTTATTCTCTATTCTATGCCTCTGGCTACGGCTTCTTCCAGAATAGACTTGGTTGCAGAAGCCCCAATCCTCGTGGCCCCGAGGTCTCTCACCCGCAGAGCGTCATCCAATGTCCGCACTCCCCCGGCAGCCTTTACCCGGACCGACTCGGCGGCATGCTTCCGCATCAACTTCAGATGGTGATCCGTGGCACCGCGATAAGTGTACATGCCGTTCTTCTGCTTTACAAACCCATAGCCAGTGGATGTCTTAATAAAGGCAACCTGCTGCTGAGAGCAGATTTCGCACAACCGGATAATATGCTTATCCTCCAGGAAATCGTTCTCGAAGATCACCTTTAAAATAGCACCGTTCCCGACAACCGCCTGGTTAATCGCTTGGATCTCATCGGAGATATACTGCCACTCCTCGCTGAGTGCCTTGCCTGCATTCACCACAACATCAATTTCCTGGGCGCCTCTCTGGATGACATGCTCGGCTTCTTTCACTTTCATATTGATGGAGGTGTTCCCGTGCGGAAAGGCCGCGACTGCACAGACCCCCACATCCGATCCATCCAGAAGTTCTGTCGCCAGCGGAATGGCATAGGGCTTCACACAGGCTGTTACCACATTATATCGCCTGGCCAATTCACATCCGTCGACGATGTCCTGATCCGTAAAGGTCGGATGCAGCAGTGAGTGATCGAACATTTTTGCCAGGTCATGTAAGGTCACCTGTTCAGCGGCCATAAGATCCTCCTGTTACTATTGAGAATTATTTTGTACCGTCTTGTGTATACTGTTCGAGAAAGTCAATGGTTGCGAGGATGTGCGTCTCGGCTTTGCGAAGGTGCAGTTCTGTCCGCTCCAGCATCATACGAAAAATACTCGAATAGCCCTCCGCATTACCGGAATCGAACCAGACCAGGCTGTGGGGGTTCTCTGCGGTTACTAATGCCGGGACATTCAGTTTGATCACCTCTGCAATAACCGGTGTTAAGAAGCACAGCATCCCCGGAACGGCATTTTCTGTCAACCGGTAAGCATCTGCCAGGGCCGGTCCGTTTAATCGCACCATTTTCATACCATCGATTACGCTCGGGAGCCTCTTTTCAAAAGAACCACTGATCGATTCAATCTCACCATAGGCAATCCCGCCCCGCACCAGTACATAGTTCGCACACCAATTCCGATACAACCCCTGCACGATTTGGATATACGTCTCTAAAAACTCCGGATTGCATCCCATCACCAGGGAATCCGGGAACACCTCACATTTCAGGTCGGCATGCTTGACTGCAACGAATCTGATAGGTTTCACGAATGCCGTGGTAATGCTTTCTCTCGCCTCGGTGTTCGTACCGGCGTAATGCATGTTGAGCACATCAAAATAACCGACTACTTGCTCCATGAGATCGGTCTCTCTTTATCGGCCTGTTATCGTTTCACTGGCCTCGAGCTCAAAATTCCACCTGGAGCGACCGGATTTTCTTTTCATCCACGGCGACACCCAATCCGGGACCGTGGGGGACGGACAGCCGCCCATTCTCAGGGATGAGCGGATCTGTCAGCACGCTCTCCCGAATGAACTGCGGTCCGTTTAAAGCAGCGGGTAGCTGATACTGAAACGCCGCATAAAGCTGTAAGATAGCGGCGAGAGAAATATCCGGATCGGTTAAGCCGCTTCCCAGGAATAAAAGTCCCGCATCCCGGGTGATTTCAATCTGGCGCTTGGCGGGCGCCAGGCCTCCGCACCGGGCCGGCTTCATTGCCACGCCATCCAGGAGGTCCAGGCGAATGAATTCCAGTAAAGTGGCAGGAGAGACGACGCCCTCATCCATCAGAGTCGGCACTGGTGATTCTCGTTTTAACTCCTGGTATCCGGTTAGTCGAGTGGCTGGAAGGGGCTGTTCGAGGACGTCCACTCCAATCTCAGCCATTGCCGGAGCCACTTCCAGAGCAGTGTTCAGGTCGTACCCACCATTGGCGTCTGCCCAGAGAAAGCCTTCCGGAACCCGATCCTTCACCCGGCGGCACAACTCCAGATCATACTCCGGATCGGGCGAAACTTTCACATTGAAATGCCGGTAACCCCGGTTCCGGCCGTCTTCGATCAGGGCCTCCAAATCGTCCAGGGATTCCGGGTTCAGCGTCCAGCTGAGCAGGAGTGATGTAGCAGCCTTCCTGCCCCATATCTCCGGCAAACTCCTGTTTGTTATTCTGCCATAGAGATCGTGCAAGGCAATATCTATTCCGGCCTTCGCCATTGGCTGTCCGGTCCCGAAGCCGGGGGCAATACTCTGGTTCATAATACGATGTACTCCGGTGATGTCAAACACGTGGTGTCCGATGAGGACTGGTGCCAGATAATTGCGAATGGTGGTGCTCACCGATTCCAGTGTTTCATAACTCCACTTTGGAATAGGCACGCTCTCTCCCCATCCCACCGTCCCGTCTTCGGCCGTGATTTTTACCACAGCGGATGCACGTCCCATCATGTGCCCCTCAGGTCCCTCGAAAAACTTAAATCGACCCCGCATGGGATAGATGATGGGAAAGACTTCAATGGTTCCGATGCGAGGAGCGACCGGATTGGCAGAGAGAAACCTCCCCCCTCCGGAGATGAACAAGGGAATGCTGATCATTTGTTTCAGGAAATCGCGCCTGGTAATGAGATGCTTTTTCTTCATGACACTACTCCTGATGGTTATCTCAGAAATGCCACGGACTGCGGTTCGGGCGCTTCAGCATCCGGTTGGCCTGCTCGTCGTTGATAAAACGTTCCGCACGGGGATCCCACTGTAGTTCCCGGCCTAACTCCATTGCAATGTACCCCAGAATACAGGCTGATCCGGACCGATGCCCGATTTCCACCGGTGCCACCGGTCGCCTGCGTGACCGAATACAGTCCAGGAAATTTCTCTTATGGTCACTGCTTTTGTACAGGTGGACGTCATCAGGCTTCAAAGTAATACCCAGCAAAGATTTCGGGTTTGCTTCGATATATCCTCTGCGGACATACACCCATCCTTCCGTGCCCTCAAAGAACACGCCCTGTCTGTTTTTCTCGTTATCAGCACAGATCAGCGTGACTCCGTTTGCATAGGTATATTCAATCCGGAAGGCTCCATGTACATCCCACACCCCTCTGTCGGAAAACTCAGCTGTTCCGTATATCCGAACCGGTCCGGTGTATTCTGTGTCCATCCCCCAGTGAGCGCTGTCGATGTGATGGGAACCCCAGCCGGTAATCATCCCGCAGCAGTAATCTGTGGTGCGCAGCCAGCCCGGCCGACTGTAACTTTTCTGCGGGTGCACCCGCTCCTCGATATACGGATAGTACGCCGCCTGTCCCAGCCACATCTCGTAATCCAGCTCCTCCGGCACCGGCTCCGGTTCCCGGGGACCGGTAAACGGATCTTTGCCGAAACCGACTTCAACGGTCTGCAGCTCTCCGATATAACCGTTCCGCACCAGCTCCGCCGCGAATCGGAATCGGGAGTCGGACCGCTGCTGACTGCCTACCTGCAAGATCCGACCGTACTGCCTCACAGTATCGCTCAGCTTCCGTCCTTCGGGAATAGTTAAAGTTAATGGTTTCTGGAGGAAAACATCTTTCCCGGCTCTAACGGCTTCAATTGCAGGCAGAGCATGCCAGTGATCCGGGGTGCAGATCTGCACGGCGCCAATATCCGTCCTCGCCAGAAGGGCTCTGTAATCCCTGTAGATATCACATCCCTGGTACCTACCGCTTTTTTCCCGGGAACCGTAGTGCGATTCCACCAGGTCCCGGGCATTGTTCAGCCGCCAGGAATCCACATCACAGACTGCCACCACCGTTGCTTCATCAAATTCGAGAATTTCCCTGAGGTCGCCCTGCCCCATGCGTCCGACCCCGATACATCCGATGTTAATTTGATTCAAGGCAGCCTGCTGTCCACGAATCCTTTCCGGAAAAATCCAGGGTGCGAAAACCCCGCCGGCTATTCCGGCGGCTGCCTTTCTCAGAAAGGTCCTTCGGGTGACGAATGAGTTGTGACTTTTCATTGCAGGATAAATGAGTTTATTGTTCCAGGTATTCAACTTGTATTTCAGGCGACACAGTATAATTCTGCCATACTTGTTCTGCCCGAGCTCGGGAGATCTTCCTATCGTGAACATAGACGCGATACCGCCTGACGTAACTGGTTCCGGGCTCCAGGATCCAATCCGAATACACCACCGGACAAAAGCCGAAGAAGACGTCACCCTGAGGCCAGATGCGCACAGGTTCCGGATGTTCGTGATTCTCCGGGTGGCTTAAAAATAAAATCCCCGCCATTCCCTGATCGGTCACGCCATACACGTCGCACCAGCGGGCCCGGGTGCCGTTTCCATCCAGGCGTGTTTTGCCCAGGGATGTCAGATAATCGCTGTTCTCAGCACTCCAGTCAGCGGTACCCCGGAATCCGAACCCACCGTATCGATACTGCTGAATGAGCAGCGGACTCTCCGAGGCACAGCGCTGCGTAACCACGAAATCCCAGAGCCAGAAATCATCCGTCGGCCCGCCCACATTCCAGAGTCGCACCTGCCATTCTTCCTTTAAGGCCACCTTTGCTCCCCCGGGCGCCGTGAAATCGATATAATGGTGTTCGGCTACAAACTCACCGAACACCGGTCCGGTTTCGAGATGCTTAAAGCCTGTGAATCGAACAGTCCCTTCTCCTTCTCCCAGATTCCAGAAATCAACGCTCCGACCCTCAAACTCCGTCCTGGTCCATGGCGCCCAGAATCCCATGTGATGGATATGATCGCTGGGATGTATTCGGGTCAACACCTTTCCGTCCGGGGTCCGGATAGGATGGATGAATCCACTGCGTCGAAATAGATCGCTTGCCTGTTCCGGCGGGGGAATCGTCCCGTAATTATAACGCAGCGCCTCCCGACCTGCTCCGGAGAGAGTTAGTCCGGTTGAATCCATGGAAAGTTCCACCAGCGATGAAACTTCTGTAGGCGCCCGGCTCAATTCAAACACCCGCTCGGTTCCCGGGTTGGTTACGCCCTCCAGAATCCACCACAATTTCGGGGGAGCGGTCTCCTCCAGCTGACAGGGGATCACCCGGCGCTGCCCCTGGTTTACTTCTACCAGCCCGAGCAAACCCTGCTCTAATTTCGACCCGGTAGTTTCCAGTGTCACAGATACCGGCGTGTCGATTAACGCGCGATCGCCAGCCTGAACCCTCAGCCGCAACCAATGTTCTTCGGCTGATAAATTCAATGGAATATAAATTATGGCCAAAAACATCAGAACAACCGCAGGATGCCCTATTCTTGTATCAGCGACCAACACACTCACCCCCGGTCAGCTTTATTGGCTTTTAGCTCTGCGGATCGAATAAACCTGTTCGACACCAATTAGCCACCACACATTCTTGAAAGGCTTTCTTAATATAACCGCAAGAAGTGACGAATCGAAATCCAAATTTTGCCGGATTCGAAGGATTCGGGCCATTAGGCGTGCTGTCTTTTTTCCTTCATGTGTCTTTTTATCCGCGTAAATCCGTCTCATCTGTGTCCATCCGTGTGCTTTTCCCGGAGTGAATGGGGAGGTCACCGATACTGCCCGTATTCATGAACCGCCTCGAACATCGCCTCGATATTCTCTGGCGGCACGTCCGCCTGGATATTGTGCACCGTATTGAACACAAATCCGCCACCCTCCCCCAGAATATCAATCTGTTTTTTCACTTCTTCCCGAACCTGCTCCGGGGTACTCTGCGGGAGTGTTCCCTGGGTATCAATGCCCCCACCCCAGAAGACGATATCGTTGCCAAAATCCTTTTTTAAGCGCTGCGGCTCCATCCCCTCGGCTTTAAAATGAATCGGATTCAGGATGTCAATACCCATCTCGATGAAGTCCGGCAGAATATCCCGGACATTCCCGCAGGAATGAAAGAAAATATACGCGTCAGGCGCTTTCTGTCGCATGCATTGAATAAGTTCTTCCTGCCGGGGTTTCACGATCTCGCGAAACATGCGTGGCGAGATCAGCTGGGACGCCTGGGTCCCGAAGTCGTCTGCCTCCACCAGAATATCCAGCACATCCCCCAGCCCATCGAGCGCGGCTTCCCAATAGCCCACCTTGATCTCCAATATTTTATCAAGCAGGTACCCGGCAAGCTTCTTATCGGTGACCATTTCCATCAGATAGTGTTCCATCCCCCGGAGCCGGGTCGCCATTTCCAGTAAACCGGCGCACAGACTTCTCATGGCCACCGGATACCCTTCTTTACGGAAAGTCACAGCCTGCTCCCGGAGCCCGTCAAATCTGGAGGGATCCCCGCCCTCCGGCCAGGTATGATTTGCAATACGCTCCTCAGTGAGCGTTCCGTCTGCCAATGGACTCTGATACAGATCGTACCATAATCCGCCTTCTTTCTTCATCCGGTATCCCAATCCCCATTCATCCACGTGGGAAAGGAATTCGCCGTCCTCCTGATCTTCGAAATCGATGGAGCTGGTGCGAGGCCAGACCCCGCGGACATCTATCCCATAGCGTTCCAGTATGTCGTCCGACGGCAGGCAGATTTGCTGAATTCTGTCGGTGAGGAAAGGCTGGTCCGGGCTGAATCCGAGATATTCTCTGAGATTCTTATAGGCGGTCACGGAGATGCCGGTGACGTGGGTTCCGGCTAAATCAATGGGAACTCTGTCCGGTTCTTTGTGCTGTAAAGCGGTGAAGAATCGTTCGCGCGGCTGCAATGGCCTCTCCTTTCGCTGGTTGATAACTGATTATCTTTGATGCATAGGTCATAGAACACACATCGAAGGAAGCTGAATAGTCATGTTAAGTATTATACAAGTAACTCTTCCTGGTTAAAGTAGGAAAAACCCGGTGCAGAACAAATGTTAAAGATAAACATTCCGGTGAATCTGGTACCGCCGGAAGAAAGATTTCCCGAATTAATACTCGTTCCAGCTCTCCGGAAAATAGGTCTCCGGAAAGATCTCCCGGGCTTCCTCCAGCAACGGTGCCCGTCCGGTCTCCATATATCTATCAGAGAGATGGAACAGAATGAGCGCTTTCACCTCCGCTTCTCTGGCAAGTTCGGCTGTCTGTCGGGTGGTGAGATGGTAGTTTCTCTGCGCCAGTTCCCGGTGAGCGGAAAGATAGGTGCTCTCACAGATCATGGTATCACATTGATGCAAAAACGGGAGTAATGATTCCCGGTTCTGGTCATTATAGATGAAGTCCGTCAGATAAGCCATGGTCTCTCCGGGCTGTTCCGTAAGCAGTTGATCTCTGAGATCACCGAGTCTGTATTCCTCTCCATTTACCTGAATGAGCAGAGTGTCATCTTTGGAAAAATCTTTCAAATTGCTCACCCACGGACCTGGCTCCAGGCTAAGATTCTCAAGTCGACTTTTATCGACGTTAGAGGACGGTGTTTCGACAATTTTATAGGCCAGCGAGGTCACATGATGTTGAAGCCTGGCGATTTCTATAGCATAATCATCGGTCTGCAGAATGGTATTTTCACAGGCTTCGTTCCCCACTGGATGGCGCCTGCTGAAGGCTTCACGGGTTCGGAACAGGACTGTATGTATGGACTCCGCAGTGATTTCCGAAACATACCATTCCCCCGGCAAATCCTCCACCAGATCCCAGGTGACGCCCCGGAGACGATGTTCGATGATGTCAATGGTTTCTTCAGGTCCCCAGAGATGAACAGGTTTCGTTTCACGCTGATAGTTCAATCGCAGGAATGTGTCAAATCCGCTGATGTGGTCGATGTGATAATGGGAGAAGAAGACATGATCGATCGCCATGATCTCGGCGTTCCGCAGACTATCCAGACAGTGCCTCCCGCAATCAAATAATAAACGGTGGACGGACTGGCCGGGCTCTACTGTGGCAAACAGGGCGTTGTCATGAAACGGCGCGCCGAGAACCTGGTAATTGATACTCATATCTTTGTAGTCTGATCTATATTAATTAAGTCTATTTAGCCTGAATATCCATAAAAAATAGCACACAGATACACACGGAAACAGCAAGCCTGCCCCGATACGTCGGGGATGACCACAGATAAAATAGGTAGAAGGCCTCGCAGAGACTCCTTGGGATAAAAAGGCGACCACAGAGAAAGAGACAGAAAAACCATCTGCTCCTGCAGTCCAGACCGTCTGATATAGTGGAGTCAGAGGTATAATCGTCCATGAGTTGCAGTGGAAAGGAGAGAGGCGGGCGTACCTTTGCTGGAAATTCGTGATGCTAGTATGGAGATGTGGACTCCCAGCCGCTTCTCTGCGGACCGCACTTCTGTCTCGCTGGATCCAGCGGTGGCGGGGCGGAAAACTCCTTTCCTCTTTCCTCTTCTACTCTTTTTCCTCTATTATATCTGTAGTTCTCTCCCGATAAATCGAAACAGGCTGAGTTCGTTCCCCGATTGAATCGGGGCAGGCTGTGGATTCTACAATGGGCTCAGAAATAATATCTTCAGTATTGCAACTCAAATACATACGCCTGTCTGCTCCCTGTATGCGTCGAATTGAATCCGATATACTTCCCAGAGGGGCTCCACCTGGGGTGGATGTCACACCGCCAGTAGCCCCGGAATTCCGGCGGCTCCCGGAAACGTCCCAGCGGCAGGACCGCCTGGGTTTCCATATCCATGAGGAATACCTTGTTGTCATTGAGTCGATCCGGATAAGTGTGCGTCACCATCCACCGGCCGTCCGGGGAGAAGGTGCCGTGCCCGTCAAAATCAAGCAGACCTCTGCCCAGCAGATGATAATTCTGCTGTCCGACGGTGAACAGGATATGGGTGTAGATTTCTCCTTTATATTGTGCGGTCACCATCAGGTCGTCCCCGCTTAACCAGTCGAAGTGAGAACCGCCCCATTCGGTATTCCCCGGGAAACAGGGCTGCAAATTTGAACCATCGGCATTGATGGTAAGAGCCACGGTGTTGCGTTCGGGGATGGCTCTGGCCAGGAAAAACACCTTGCTCCCGTCCCGGCTGAACAGTGTATGGTTGAAATACTCCCGTCCTTCGGGCGGCAACTCAGGCACATGCTCCGTCACATCTGCAATGGATAAAATCAATTCAGCCTCGCCGGTTTGTAAATCGACCAGGAAGAGGCCGTCATTCTCAGGGAACGGGACGTCCATTTGCGCATCCTGGCCGGCCCCTCCATACCCATATTCTCGCAATCGGGCGAAATTAATGCTGATGGCTTTGGTCCCATCGGGTGAAACAGCGCTGACCGGATGCGGGATAATCCGCTCCTCCTCCGTGAAGACATTCCGGATCACAGCAACAAATGCTCCCTGCCGTAAATCATTATAGATAATCAACGAGTCGGGCGACGTGCCCAACCAGTGCGCCATACACCCCTGCTGAAAATTCCACGCCCTGGTCTGGGCAATGGGTGTCATTTCCATTGTCCGGAGATCCACCAGTCCCAGAGTGGCCGGATCTTGTGCCGTGGGTAAACGATGCTTGACATCGGTCTCCAGAACTGTCGCATATCGTTCGTTAGCACTGAAGGAGGTAATGCCGTAATAACTCGCAAAGAAGTGTTCTTCAGGTCCCTCTGTGATCAGTCTCGCTTCCGACACCCCGGGGAAATGGACTGTGGTCACCTGAGTGCTCTTTTCACCTGCGCAGCAGCTCAGGTATAAGGCAAGCAAGAGTCCAAACAATACTTTCGATATTCGTTCAAACAGGGTCATGATATACGCTCCTGAATTTTGCTTTCTCAGCAGATATCTGTCTGAGATGAAATTTCTCGTTATAATTATATCGGGCGCAGGTTCGCCTCCATTCTATCCCGCACCTGTCTGGTATCTCTTCTGTTCCCCCTTCAATATATACGTAAGTAAACGGTGAAAGCCAATATAGATTTCCCGGAACAAAAAGTAAAAGAACGCGAACAACACCGGCCAGTACCAGGGCCAGGGCGGGAGGAGTCGCAAGAGCGGGAAATTCACTTCCGGAGGGTCAAGCATATAGAGATAATTGGCCTGAAGCAAATAATCCAGGGGGAGGATGATTCCAAACGCATAGAAAGCCAGACTCCATATTGCTATATGATAGCTCTGCGAACGCGGATACTTTTTCCGAATGAAAAAGAGGTACAGGACAATAAACAGGGACAAACTATGGGATACAAACAATGCAAAGAAACGAACTCCCGGAACCCCGACTTCTAAATCCGGAATCAGAACGCCTAAAGTCGACCCGGTGATTACCCAGTAAAACAGAATATCATAGAGGACCTGTTGCTCGGTCCACAGATATATCGCCAAGAGAATCTGGCTCATTCCACAGACATGAAGGGGCAAATCCCATTCGACATTGAAGTCTCCCGCCAACACAAAAATCAAACGCCAGACCAATAGATTGGCAACTACCAGAATGCCCAGGAATGTGTGATACCTGTGAAATACAGAATGCCGCTCCCATTTATGCAGCGAATACAATCCAATGGATAGAAGACAGACAATACTAAACAGGGTCGCTACATGTGACAGGCTAAATATTGTAAAGAGAGGTTGTTGCATCCTATTCGATATGAGAGTATTTAGAAAACAGGAGATTGGGACAACATGCCGAACCTGACTTATGTTTATTGTGCATATAACTGGTAGAAATGTATTACGGGATATAATCGGAATATTTTATTTTTTCTCATGACTATTAAGTCAACTCAGGAAAACCGTTAAAACGGTTCAATGGAGGGACTGTTTTCCCGGAACCCCCGGGATAAATCCCGGGGTGAAGAAGAAAAAGAACTGAGCGTGCACCGTTCCGGGAATTGGACTGAGTAGATTTAATAGTCATATTTTTTCTTTGTACAAGGGATCTCTTGGAGGCGTTTTCTAAACAGACTCATTCGATATAATTTTCCGGGAAGAATGTGTAATGCGCAGGTTAATTTCCTGATGCGATCCTGTTCTTTTATTTTAAGCACAACATACGGCCTATTCATCGTAGACTTTCACAATCTCATCGCGGTCAGGATAGGGGAGCTGCTCCCGGCCAGTTGCTGAGGTTTGCCATACCTGAGCCGGGCCTTCTTCTATCCATCCGATATCGGTACAGTCGATATCCTCGTTATTCAGTGCCTCGATCACGGCATCGGCAGTTTCAGAGGAGATTGTGATCAGCAGTGCGCCGGAAGCGATTGCCCCCAGGGGATTCACCCGAAACGTCTCACATACTTTGTTTGCCAGAGATGGGACCGCAACGTTTGAAGTCTCGATGACGAATGTATGTTCACTGGCCTGAGCCAGTTCCCAGAGCGCGGCTGCCAATCCCCCTTCTGTGGGATCATGCATGGCAGTCACTTTCCCCATCCGGACTGCTACTCGGGCATCGTCGAACACACTGATTCCCGGATCGTAAATATAATTCTGCGCCTTCTTCAATTCGTCAGATGTTAACACATCCGTCAGTCGGCTCTCAAAATCCCGGCTCAGAATAGCCGTCGCTTCGATGGGGACTCCTTTGGTCAGAAGCACCCTGTCCCCGGCCCTGGCTCCCCGGGGAGTAATTAGATCATCACGATCCACTTCGCCGATCATCGTGCCGACCAGAACCGGTCTCTCCAACCCAACGGTGATTTCGGTATGCCCCCCGATGACTGACACCCCCATCTGCCGGCAAGCATCATGGACCTGGTCACTGATTTCCTCCACCAGCTCAGCGGTCGTTTGATTTTCCGGCAGCAGATACGTGAGCAGGAACCACCGGGGATCGGCTCCGGTGGTGACGATATCGTTGGCATTGATCTGGACACAATACCATCCGATATTCTCTGCCGTAAACGTAATGGGATCCGATTTATATACCAGCAGTTTCGGGCCCGCATCCACCACCGCACAATCCAATCCCACACCGGGACCAACCACCACATCAGGATCATCGATTGGTGCCTTCGCGAGCATCTTTTGTAGTAATTCGGGCGGAAGCTTTCCGGTCTGCAGTCTGTCCACACTCATAACATAAGGTGATTCGAGTTCACGTTCAGGGCGCCTCTCATCTCCGGTATCAGCCATCACTTTCGAGATAACCAATCACTGGTTTGTATGTTAAGAGGCAGAAAAACAAAACACAACACGGCACACTATTCCCCTATCAGAGCAGCAAGCTGATCCCACAAAGGAAACAATTGATATCATAAAAAGCGAACCCCGTCTACCCTGCCACAGATAGTACAGCCCCTGTGAGTCACGTTTCAACGGAAAAATCCCCGATCACCGGATTCACCAGTTTCTCGAAATCCGCATACTTCATCTGAAGCAGTTCCCGATAGCTTCCGGCATTGAAAGCGATTTCCTCGTCTTCGGTTAACGATTGTGCCACATAGACCGGCATATCATATAAATTTCCGAAGGGAGGCATCGTCCCCACGTCGCAATCCGGGAACCGTTTCTCAAATTCACTTTCATGAGCCAGCGAAACCTCCTGTGCGTCCAGAAAGGCTTTCACCTTATTCAGATCAACCAGGTGATTCGCCGGCAGCGCTACCATAATCATGTCTCCATCCGCCTTCACAATCACTGTTTTTGCGACTTCTTTCCCGGAAATATGGGCGGAGGCAGCGGTCTTTTGGGCTGTGAAGGTGGGGGTATGCTCAATGACGGAATACTGAATATGGTGATCGTCCAGATGTTGGCGCACACGATTCATGGGCATGGTTGTTCCTCCTTACCAATGATATTGCAGATTAGACCCCATACGACAGCAGATTCAATACCTTCCCAGCGAAGATAGTCACAGGCCCTCGGGACTGAAATGAACAAGTGATTCGGATCCGTGACCATCGTGCGAAAGGTAACTCGAAATCCTTGTTATTAACATACAGTGCCACCGGAACCGGATCAATATGAATTGTAAAGTAACCTGCAGATTTTTCCCCCAGGGCGAAGCATAGTGACTGCACATAGATTCGAGTGTGTCACTTTCACTTTACAATGATGAGTGCACTCTAAAAAAGTATACTTACTATCATTCAAGTTTAATTCATTAGGTTTATAGTACTATATTAAAATATATATGACTATTAACTTGGCTCAGGAGATGAACACCTACGTCAATGCTGCCCCATAGGGGGCCCTTCGGGCCTGACCCCATTTTTCTCGTTCTCCCCCTTACTAAGGGGGAGTTAGAGGGGGTCATTCGGTCAGAGCGTCTCCAGGAACTCTTGATCTCCATAAATAGTGAGTAAGCTGAATAGCCATTAAAATATATGCCACTATACTGTAAGTATGTTTTGTTTTTTGTGACTATTAAATTATCTCAGTAAAGAGTAATCTGATTGCGCTCCCGACCAGTC
>CAYPST010000081.1:0-18722 GCA_964413425.1 uncultured bacterium | reverse complement strand
TCTCCTCTGGAGCGTATTCTCAATAGACTCATTTATACACACAGCATTACCAGCAGTATTTCTGCGGGAACTTTTCAACGATGTTTGCATTTTAACAATCCAAAACATATCTTACCGACCGGTAAGTAAAGCAACGAGGAGGTTGTGTGGAATCGCATAGGTCAGATCTACAGAATAATAAACAGCGGATTCTGGATGCAGCGGCAGCGCTCTTTGCCGACCGGGGGTATGACGGTGTCTCTGTTCGCGAAATTGCCGAGCGGGCGGAAGTCACCAAACCGGTGATCTATTATTATTTTAAAAATAAGAGGGATTTGCATGAAACCCTGATACGGCAAGCCTTTTCTCATGCCCATCAGATACATGAAGATATATTTCATTCAGAAACTTCTATGAAACAAAAGCTTCGGATGCTGATGAGGGCGCATTTCAATTTTTGCAAGGAAAATCCGGATGTCATTAAAATTCTGTTTGACGCAATACATCAGCGCATTGATGAAAAACAGTTCATGAAAACTCCGGAAGAAATGGAAAAAAATCCGGAGAACATCAGAAGGATCTCGGATTTCATCCGTCTTGGTCAACAGCAACAGATTTTCAAAGACACCATCAATCCAATGAAGGTGGGTATGCTGTTCGTCGGAGCCATGAATATTTTCATCCTCTATCAGCTCCACACCGACAAAGAGGTATTGTCAGACGAAGTTGCAGATGAACTGGTAGACATCATTCTCAATGGGATTTTACTGAATTCGCATAACGAACAACACATTCAGGACACTGAGGAGACAGGCAATTCATGAGAATTACAACCATTTTATTGACCTTTGTTTTATTTGTGGTCTTTTTTATTACCGGCTATTTGTTTTTTCCCGGGACACTCTATTCACAGACCACAGCCCGCGATACGCTGGTGATGACGTTTCGGCAATCCCAGGAAATCGCCCTGGAGAAGAACCCCCAGCTGCTCTCGGCGGAGAAAGACGTGGAGAAAGCAGGCGCCCGGGTCATGCAATCGTTCGGCAATTTGCTTCCGGATGTCAGCGCGTATACAAATTATAACCATAATTTTGAACTGCCTATCTTCACCATTGAATTCGGGGGACAGAAGCAGACATTTCGTGCGGGACGGTTTGAGAATATCACCAGCGGGTTTCAAATCCAGCAACTTTTGTATACCGGCGGCGCCATCTGGTCGGGATTCAATGTTGCCCGGCGCAGCAGAGATCTGGCGGAAAACCAGGAGGAAATCACCAGGCAGCAGGTGCTTCTCCAGGTACGCCAGGCCTTCTATAATGCGTTGTATACCAAACAACTCATTGCCGTGGCCCGGGAAGCCGTGAATAATGTGCAGCGCAATTTGGAACAGGTTCAGAAACAGCATGATGCGGGCACGGCCAGTGGATTCGATTTACTGCGGGCCAAAGTCAACGTCGCCAACACCCGGCCCCAACTCATAGCGGCGCAGCATCAGCATGAACAGGCACTCACCCGACTGCGCACTGCGATTGGATTAGAGAAATCAATACCGATTACGGTGCGGGGTTCGCTTGATTATACCCCATCCCGGTACGAAAATATATCGCTTTCCGAACTCCAGCAAACAGCGCTTCAACGGCGGCCGGAGATGCAGAATGTTCACCTCCAGCGCCGCATTCAATCGGCGAATGTTCGCGCGGCGATGTCGAATTATTTACCGACCCTCAACTTCACTTCGAATCTGCAGTATCAGGCTCAGCAGGATAATTTGCAGTTGAACAAGGACGATTTTATCCGGAGTATTTCGGCCGGAGTCAACCTCTCGATTCCGCTGTTCACCGGCGGGACCAACTATGGGCAGATCCAGCAGGCCAAAATTGACCTGCGTAAAATTGATGACCAGGAACAGCAGGCCGAGAACCAGATTGCAGCAGAGGTGGAATCCGCATATTACTCCTTACTGGATGCCAGGGAAAAAATCGAGTCGCAGAGCCAGACCATCCAGCAGGCGCAGGAGAGTCTCCGGTTGGCAGAACTGAATTATCGGGAAGGCACAGCGACCCAGCTGGATATCTTAAACGCCCAACTGGCGCTGCAGCAAGCACAAACCAATTATTCCCAGTATCTCCTGCAGTACAATGTTGCCAGTGATCAGCTAAAAAAAGCAGTGAACGAATTAACAGTAAAGTAAGGACAGAAGGAATAGCCAATGAAGGCACTAAAAATTATCGCCACCATCATCGTTAGTGCAATGCTGCTCTTGCCGATCCAGTGTTCTCAGGATACGTCTGGTGAAGAAGCGGCCTCTGAAGAAGGGGTGCCTGTGGAAACCATTTCAGTCCGAACCCAGACCATGCACAATTCCATTCAGCTGCTGGGAGATATCAGGGCCGACCGGGAAGTACGGGTCTTCTCAAAGATTGCCGACCGGATCGTCCGGTTTGATGTGGACATGGGAGATCAAGTGCAGCAAGGCTCGCTCATTGCTGTGGTTGAAAGCAGCAGCATCCGGTCACAGGTAAACCAGGCGGAATCCAACCTGGCACAGGCACGGTCCCGCCTGGAAAATCTGAAGAGCGATTTCAATCGCATGCAGCAATTGTTGAATGAAGATGCCGTGAGTCAGCAGCAGTATGATGCGACCAAAACCCAGCTGGAAGCAACTCAGGAGCAGGTCAAGGCGCTGCAGGAAGGGTTGAACCAGGCGCAAACCCGGCTTGAAGATGCCTACATTCGCTCTCCTCTGAACGGCCTGATCGGCGAAAAATTTCTCGAAGAGGGAGATATGACGAGCCCCCAAACCCCAGTGGTTACCGTAGTCAAAATGGATACGGTGAAGGCGATTGTCAACGTTATCGAACGGTATGTTCCGAAAATTGGCCCCGGGGTTCAGGCTGCTATTCGAGTCAATGCCCTGCCAGACACCACTTTTCGTGGCGCCGTCAGCAAGGTCAGTCCGGTCATCGATCCCATGTCCCGGATGGTGAAAACCGAAATTCGGATTCCCAATCCCGGTATGCTGTTACGGCCCGGCATGTTTGCGGAAGTTGAACTGTTGCTGGACACCCGGGAGAACGCCCTGGTTATCCCCAAATATGCCATTCTTCAGAAAACTCAGCTGCAGCGAAACCAGTTGGGGCAGCAGGAGATCGTGCGCGAAAATCATGTGTATGTGGTAAAAAATGATCTGGCGCATTATCGGACAGTGGACACCGGATTTGAGCGGGAAGGGCTGGTGGAAATCCAATCCGGCCTCTCCGCCGGTGATTCTGTGGTCCTGCTTGGCCAGAACAATCTGCAAGACTCAACCCGGGTCAAAGTGGTGATGAAGGAGGAGCGGATATGATATTATCCAGGACCGCCATAAAACGCGGGGTCACCTTCACAATGATCTACCTGATTGTGATCGGGTTCGGTCTGTTTTCCCTCAGCCGCTTAAAGGTGGATCTGTTTCCGGACATCACCTTTCCGATCATCGGCGTGATCACCCAGTACGAAGGTGTGGGGCCCTTTGATATGGAAACTCTTGTCACCCGGCCGCTCGAAGAAGCGGTGGTCTCTGTGGAGAATGTCGAAACTATCAATTCGCAATCACAGAGCGGGACTTCTATCCTGATCATCGAATTCGACTGGGACACCGACATGAATCAGGCTGAGATCGATGTGAGGAAACAAATCGATATCGTGCGGGATGCCCTGCCGGATGATGTGACGGATCCCATTACCTTTGCCTTCGACCCCTCCATGCAACCCATCACGTTCCTGGCACTTTCCAGTGATCAGATGGGACTGGCGGAACTTCGGCAGACCTCCAGAGAACAACTGGAACCCCGAATCGAACGTATTCCCGGAGTGGCATCGGCAGAGACAGCGGGCGGGCTCGTTCGACAGATTAACGTGATGGTCAATCCGCAGGAACTGGCCGCGAAAGGCCTGGGGATCAATCAGCTGGTGACTGCGATCCGCATGGAAAACCTGCAGATTCCGGGTGGCCAGATTGAAGAAGGGATGAGCGAATTCAGCGTGCGGACTTATGGGGAATTCCAATCGGTGGAGGATATCAAGCAGGTCGTGGTTGGCCAGCAAAGCGGTACTCCCATCCGACTGGACCAGGTGGCGCAGGTATCCGACGGCTTCAGAGAACCGAAGAATTATGTCCGCAATAACGGAAGAGAGAGCGTAATTCTCACAGTCATGAAACAATCGGATGCCAATACGGTCAATACCACCGAGGCTGTGCTGGAGGCCATCCCCAACCTGGAACAGGTCGCCGGTTCAGGCACAACTATCGAAGTCATCTACGACCTGGCTTCCTTCATTAACGAATCAATTGCGAATCTCACGAATACCGCACTGCAGGCGTTCCTGCTGGCCGGGATCGTCCTGTTATTCTTTCTGCGCAATATTCGCAGCGCCATTATTGTCGCCGTCTCTATTCCGGTGTCGGTGATCGCCACCTTCTTTGTTATGGACCAGGCGGGCGTGACTCTCAATATCATTTCCATGGCCGGCCTGGCCCTCGCCATCGGCATGTTGGTCGATAACTCCATTGTGGTCCTGGAGAATATCTTCCGCCACCGGGAGTCCGGTGTGCCGATACGAGATGCGGCGGACGAAGGCACTTCCGAAGTGAGCATGGCGATCATCGCTTCCACCCTGACCACTCTGGCGGTCTTTGTCCCTATTCTGTTTGTTCCGGGGATCGCCGGTGTGCTGTTCAATGATATGGCCATTGCAATTGTCTTTTCACTCACGGCCAGCCTTTTGGTGGCACTGACGCTCATCCCGCTGATGGCCTCCCGGATACTCAAAATGGATGATATCGCCAGGAGATCAAAAGTGATCACCACCGTCACCGGATGGGTCACCGATCTGCTTGTCTGGCTGGATGACCGCTATCATCGATCTCTGCGCTATGCCCTACATCACCGAACCCTCATCATCCTGGCAACGGTCGGACTATTTATAATCTCTCTCACGCTCTATCCGTTTATCGGAGCCGAGTTTATGCCCGACACGGATCAGAGTCAAATCCAGTTGGCCATTGAGCGGGCACCAGGGACCAGTCTTGAAGAAACCCGGCAAACGTTCGCCTCCTTAGAAAATCTGATCCGGCGGGAGGTGCCGGAAGCGGAGAACATTTACATTAATTTCGGTACCGGGGAAGGATTTTCGGCCATCTTCGGTACGGCAGCTTCCAATGAAGGAGAAATTCTCATCAGACTGTCAGATCTGGAAGATCGGGACCGCTCCCAATTTGCGATTGAGGATACTCTCCGGAGGTACTTCAATCAGTATCCCGGGGTGGACTTTACTTTCAGCCAGGGAGGCAATATGTTCGGCGGCCGGGATATCGAAGTGGTGATAAAAGGGTATGATCTTACAGTTAGCCGCCAGATTGCCACTCAGGTGGAAGAACGGCTCACTACTATTGCAGGCCTGGTCAATATCAATAAATCCTTCGAAACCGGCAAACCGGAATATCAGGTGCGCTTCGACCGGGAGCGCTTGAGCGCATTCGGACTCAGCACCTCAACCGTTGCCCGCACAGTCTCCAGTTATATCGGTGGCACCGTTGCGACGCGGTATCGGGAACAGGGTGATGAATATGATGTGTTTGTGCAACTGCAGAAGCCATTTCGGAGCAGCAAGGAAGATATCACCAACCTGTTCATCACGTCGCCGGCCGGACTCCACATCCCCCTGGAACAAGTCGCCAGCGTGGTGCGTGATGAAAGCCCGGTCACCATCGAACGCGAGGATCAGGAACGGGTGGTGGCCGTGAGTTGTGACGTCTCGGGCCGGGATTTACAAAGTGCCCTCTCGGAAGTCCGGGCTGCACTGAACGAAATGAGTTTCCCGGCTGATTTCCGCTGGGAAATCGGGGGCGCTGCCGAGGACTTCCAGGAATCGTTCCAGGCCCTGGGGCTGGCAATTCTCGCTGCCATCTTTCTGGTGTATATGGTGATGGCCAGCCAGTTCGAATCCCTGCTGGATCCGTTCATCATCCTGTTTACTATCCCGCTCGCCTTTATCGGAATCCTGTGGGCACTCTTTCTCACCAGCACAACCATGAGTGTGACTGCCCTGATCGGCGGAATGCTTCTGGTGGGCATTGTGGTCAACAATGGAATTGTCATGATCGATTATATTAATCAGTTGCGGGAAAAGCACGGCTACGAGCTGATGGAGGCAGTCATTGAAGGCGGACGGCGTCGTATGCGTCCTGTACTCATGACGGCCGTCACCACCATTCTTGCCATGTTGCCGCTTTCATTCGGCCTGGGTGCCAGTGCGGAAACCTGGTCCCCAATGGCCAGAGCAGTCATCGGCGGTTTAACGGTCTCAACTCTGTTGACCCTGATCTTCATCCCGACTATCTATTATATCTTCGAACAAATGGCACTGAAACGACTGGTGCAAAAGGAGCAGAAGGGATCGTAAGAATGTAGCATGTAGAAGGTGGGATGGATGAATGAATGAAGAACATCGAAGAAAAATGGATGGGAGGGGTAGGGACTTCTTCATTCATCAATCTTCCTTCTCCCGGTCACTTCACTCCAACCCATCTTGACACTCCGGTAATGCCAACTGTTCCTGATTGACAATACCGGGCGCAGCCGCAGGAGCGTCCGGCTGCAAAAACGGAATCATATCCTCCTGATTCCAGACGGGGTAGTCATTCAAAATCCCGGTGATATTTCTTGCCGCCAGCACAGCCATCCCCTCCCGGGTCCACCGGGTGGCGGATCCGATGTGGGGCACCAGGACCACGTTCTCAAGCTCCGCCAATCCCGGTGCCATTTCCGGCTCATCTTCATACACATCCAGACCAACCCGAAAATTCGGATGGTTCGCACAATGCTCCACCAGCGCAGGTTCATCAATCACGGCACCACGACTGGCATTGATAAGGATGGCATTCTCTTTCATTCCGGCCAGGCGCTCCCCGGTGATCAAATGATACGTCTCTTCAGTGAGTGCCGGATGCAGACTGACAACATCCGCCTCGGTGAGCAGCGAATCAACATCATTCACTTTCGTACACTTCACCGGCTTCTCTCCAATACTCTCCAGATAATGATTAAAATTCTCCAGATCTGTTGCCAGCTGTTTATTCGGTGCCACGTCATAATAAAGCAGATCCATGTGATGCCCCTGGATCATCATTCGTGCGTAGGCCGTTCCAATCCGTCCTGCTCCGACCACTCCCAGGGTCTTCCGCCAGAGCAGGTCGCCCAGAAACAGATCCGGCAGCCATCCGTCATACTTCCCGGATCGCATATAGGCATCTGCTTCTACAATCCGGCGGGCAGCAGCGAAAGTCAACGAAACAGTTAGTTCGGCTGTGGTTTCCGTAAGCACGCCCGGTGTGTTCCCCACAGCAATACTCCGGGCAGTCGCCGCATCCACATCGACATTATCGTATCCCACTGCATAGTTACTGTACACCTGCCCTCCCGCCCGCGCGAGTGCATCAAAGACCTCCTCGTTCCAGGTTTCCGTCAGCTGGCCGATCGCTCCGGCGCAGTCATCGCCGATGGCGTCGATCATTTCGTCCGAAGGAAGGATTTCCCGGTTCTGACATACATCAATCCGACAGTTCGAATTGATCAGAATCTCTATCCACTGATCTCCAGGCAGATCTTTGGTGACAATAATTCTATGTTTTCCGCCGGGACTTACGGTTTTCCACTGCTCGACCATATACAAACCTCCAACATAACTTATTTCAACAATTGTACGCGATTCTCAAACATTTAACAATGTACATTGAGAAAACCAGGATTGTGACTATTGCCGGCAAGGCATCAAACGGCCGGCCGGGATTCCACAGCGAGAGACGCCCAGTTGGAACAAAGAGAGAAATTACAGATCTTCCTCGTGGTAATGATTGATGATCGGTATACGGCGACCGCTGCCGAACGACTTCCTGGTGACCTTCAATCCCGGTGGCGCCTGGCGGCGTTTGTATTCGGCGCGGCGAATCCGCTGTTTGATATCGCGCACCAGATCTGCCTCATACCCCATCTTAATCAATTCCCGGATTGTGCGATCGTTCTCGACAATTTCATCCACCAGCGGGCTGACCACCTCGTAATCAAACGGATCGACCTGTCCTTCCTTCAGCTCCGCGGAGGGCGTTTTGGTTAAAATATTTTCGGGTATTACCGGTTTGCCGTTCATTGCATTATACCAGCGACAAAGAGCATAGACTTCCATCTTACCGACGTCACTGATGACAGCTAACCCGCCGCTCATATCTCCGTAGAGTGTTGAATACCCGAGGGCGAGTTCGGTCTTATTTCCGGTGGAGAGCACCAGGTGATTGAACTTGTTGGAATAGGCCATCAGAATATTGCCGCGAATCCGGGCCTGGATATTTTCTTCGGTGGTATCGGGTTCGGTCCCCGCAAACGGCTCACGCAACATCTCCAGATAGGCCTGATAGGTGTCCTGGATGGGGATCGAGTGATAATGGATTCCCAGGTTTTCTGCCAGCCGGGCCGCATCAGATTTGGAGTGATGCGACGAATACCGCGAGGGCATGCTGATGCCGTAGACATTTTCCGGCCGCAGTGCATTGGCGGCAATGAATGCGACCGTCGAAGAATCAATCCCGCCGCTTAATCCCAGCACGACCGATTCAAATCCCGATTTCCGGCAATAGTCGCGCACGCCTAACACCAGTGCACGGAACATTTCTTCTTCCCTGGATATGTCGGGAACGGCAATTGCCGGAGCATTGCCATCCGATACATCAATATCCACCGCCATCAATACTTCCTCAAAGGCGGCGCCATGGCCGGCCAGTTCCCCCTGTGCATTCAGGACAAAACTGTTTCCATCGTAAATGAGTTCATCCTGTCCGCCCACCTGATTGGCATAAATGAACGGCTTCCCGAATTTGACCGATTTTCGCCGGGCTAACTCCATGCGCTCGTGAACTTTTCCCACGTGAAACGGGGAGGCAGAGAGATTAACAAAAATATCGGCACCCTGATCGGCCAGCTCATCCACGACCTTCACGGGTGATTTCATATCCCAGAGATCTTCACAGATGTGGATGCCCAGTTTGACAGCATTGTGGTGAATGGAGACTTGTACCGGTTTGGATTGCTCCCCTTCTTCGAAATACCGGTCTTCATCGAACACATCATAAGTGGGTAATAAACGCTTATGCACAATATCGAGTACCCGGCCGTGTGCCACGACCGCGGCGGCAGAGTATAACTTCTCGTTGCTGCGATCCACAAACCCGATCACAGCGGGCACCTCTGTGACCCGATCGGTAATTAGTTGCAGGGCCCGTAAATTATCCTGGACAAATTTATTCAGATACAGCAAATCCTGAGGCGGATAGCCAACGATCACAAGTTCGGGAAAAATGACACACTGGCTGTTTTGCGCAACCGCTTGACGATAATAGTGAAGAATCTTTTCGATGTTGGCGGAAATGGCACCAACGGTGGGATTTATTTGAGCCAGATGAAATCGAGCTGACGAGCCCATTAATATTCGATCCGAAATTTATTATACTTCCCGTCAGACGTATCCCAGCTCACCTGGAGATCATTGACCACAGCAGATCGCGGACCGACCTTTAATGCTTCGATGAGCTCCTCCAGTTGACCGCGCTCCCCCTCTGCCTCGACCTCAACTGTTCCATCCGGTAAATTCTTCACATACCCTGTTACTCTGAGCTCGCGGGCTTTCTTAAAAGTAAAGTATCGAAATCCGACTCCCTGGACCAGGCCAATCACAATAATATGAACCATCATCCCCATTGACAAATCTCCCATAATTTATTCATCGCTTCATTTGCATCTGCCGCTTGAATCACGCCCTCAATATCCCAGGTGTGAATACCGATCACCGGCTTATTGAAGTCCAGGCTGTACGCAATTTCCGATAAGGTTCCATATCGCCCGTTGATGGCGATGGCAGCATCCACCGAACGGGCAATCACATAATTCCTGGCTGTTCCGATGCCGGTTACTACGGGAATTGTGATATATGGATTGGCCGAATCCGCCCCGGCGGTTGGCAGGATACCCACCGTAATGCCCTTGTTCTCCATTGCTCCCCGGGCAGCTGCCTCCATCACTCCTCCCATCCCACCACAATAGAGGATGGCATTGCGCACAGCGATCTCCTTCCCCACATCATAGGCCACATCCAACAAGGAATCTGTTGATACCCGGCCGCCAAATACTGCAATTCTTGGCCTTTCCTTCGGAAATATTCCCATTACCTGAAATTGATTGCCCTCCCTGATATTGTAACAGATTCCCGCGGCTTCACAGCCGTGGTTCTTACCGTTTCAAATTCCATTTGTCCTATGGCTCTTGAATTCTTCAAAATCTCACAGTAACTGGCTCTCATCCCCGGTTCTATAGACGGGGATTCACCAACTAATTAAAATAGGAAATCTGATTTTTTGAAGAAACAACGTTTTTCTTTTTGATCTCAGTGTGTTTTAAAAAAACAGATGGAAGACGGACAAATTTTGAATGGGTCTCCGGGCAGTGGGCACAAATGAATAGCAAGATTCAAATCATCAGTGTCTTCCAGTATGTTTCGGTGTTTCATTTATTTATATGATTATTAGGTTAGCTCAGGAAAGCAAGGGTTTGGATTCTCAACCGGCATGGTAGAGCCGTTTCCCCGATTGGATCGGGATCTTCGACATGAAACGGCTCTCCAGCATGTGAAGGGTGGCGCCAAGCGCGGAAAAGTATCCCTTCCGGCTCTCTTGCCTTTGATATTCCTGAACAGATTTAATAATCATGTTTATTTATTACCTACGTTGAGCGATACAAGTGCAGCCCCCGTCTCGCTCCGAAGTCCCAGAGGGACCCCGTTGGGGGAGTCTCTTCGAGGAAGAGATCCCTTTGGGATACTTAGGGATAACCCCGACCTGGATTATGTAAATTTTTCATTTCATTCGTGCCAATTCGTGGAATTCGTGGTTTCTCACACAGGATTACGGTTCAAGGCGGGATATCGTCCTGGGAAAGGGAATGGTTTCCCGCAGGTGCCGGATTCCGGCGATCCAGGCAATCGCGCGTTCAATACCCAGTCCGAAACCGGCATGCGGAACGGATCCGTATTTTCGCAAATCCAGGTACCATTGAAAGGGTTCCTGCGGAAGGTGGTGCTCGCGAATCCGTTGGAGAAGCGTGTCATAATTATCTTCCCGCTGACCGCCCCCGATAATTTCCCCATAGCCTTCCGGAGCGAGCATATCCACTCCCAGGGCAAGTTGTGCATCCTCCGGATCTCGTTTCATATAAAAGGCTTTTATTTTTGCCGGATAGCGGTGCACCATCACTGGTCGATCGAATTCCTCGGAGATTTGTTTCTCATCGGGGGCACCGAAATCCTCTCCCCACGTAAAAGCGTTGCCTTTTTTCTGCAGTAATTCCACCGCATCAGTATACGCGATGCGTGGGAACGGCCGGTGGACTTTTTCCAGAAGACTGGTGTCTCTCTCCAGTTCCCGGAGTTCCTCTGCCCGCTCTTCAAGCACCCGCTGCACGATATATTCAACGAACTCCTCCGCCAGATCCATGTTGTCGTTCAGATCATAATACGCCATTTCCGGTTCCACCATCCAGAACTCGGTCAGATGGCGGCGGGTTTTGGATTTCTCTGCCCGAAAGGTGGGACCAAACACATACACCTTTCCAAAAGCCATAGCCCCTGCCTCTCCGTACAATTGTCCGCTCTGGGTGAGGTAGGCCTTTTCACCGAAATATTCCGTCTCGAATAACGTGGTGGTGCCTTCCACGGCATTGGGCGTGAATATTGGTGCATCAAACAGGATAAAACCTCGATCATTAAAGAAATCGCGGCAAGCGTTGATCACTTCATGGCGGACTTTGAGCAGAGCATGCTGATTGGCAGATCGAATCCAGAGATGGCGATGATCCTGTAAAAAAGTCACCCCGTGCTCCTTGAGTGCGATGGGATAATCAATCGCCTGCTGCACGATCCGGACATCTTTGAGCAGCAGCTCGTATCCTCCGGGTGCTCGATCATCCTCCTGAACGATGCCTTGCACCACCACCGACGACTCCTGGGAGAGATCGCCGTATTTTTCAAACACTTTCTCCGGTAAATCATTCGCCGTGGCCACCCCCTGGATGATGCCGGTCCCGTCTCTGGTTAAAAGAAACCAGATTTTCCCGCTCGAACGGGTATTGTAAACCCACCCTTTCATAACAACTTCTTCACCAACGTGATCCTTCGCATCCTCAATGTAAATGTGCTCCACAAACTACTCCCTGTCTTCCTTTACCAGTTCGCCGTTATCGAATTGATAATATCCTGCGCGATTTTCTCGATTGCTTCCTGAATGCCATCCTGCCGGGTGGTGGTCGCCTGCTGGGCATCATAGACTCCCCAGCCACTGACAGATTCTTCCAGACGGACCCTGTCCTGGACTGCATCGTACCATCGGATTCGCAATCCGATGGTGACCCGGTAATCCTGTACCTGTTCCGCTTCATCATAGGTGTACGGGCTATCTGTAATGCGGGCAACCGCGCCTTCCAGGACAGAATCCGCCGCCTTTTCATCCGTTATTCGCAGCACATTTTCCTGGAGGAATTGCTGAATCAACAAATCCGTAATGGTCTCATTGATACGATATTCTGCGGTTTGATTTTCAAATAAGGGGATGGCAAGACTCCTGATATGGGGTGGCAGGGACCCCTTGAACGAATACATGCAGCTCTGCAGCAGCAATACCGGCACGATCAGAAGCAATGCTCCCCAGCGGTTACGGTAAGTCATATTCCTTAATTTTTCGATAGAGTGTTCTTTCACTGACGTCCAGATCCTTTGCCGTTTTCCTCCGGTTCTGATCGTTCTTTTCCAACGTCTTCTTAATTAATTCCTTTTCCGCTTCTTTAATGGTAACCTCGCCAATTACGCGCTCATTAATGAAGATGGATTGCTCTTGATCCTCCGTGATTTCGACATCTTCTGCCGGTTCGAAATCACTCTCCTGCATGGTCTCCTCGTAGTCATGAATCACCCGGGCCGGCAGATTTGCGCTGATTTTTTCAGGCAACTGGTATCGAGGATTCCGCAACTCCGTATTTGCCCCGCCCAGCAGAGATTTAATATCAGCCATATCTCTGCGCAAAAGAAATAATTGACGCAATATTAATTCGCGTTCCGCCTCTTCCACTGATTTATCCATCCGAACCGGCAGGTTGTCATTTCCGGCATCCTCTGCGTGGTGGCCCGCCCGCTCTGCCTGATCCTGAAAAAGATACTTGCGCACATGATCACCTTCGATCTGTTTCCCTTTTTCCAGGATCACAATACTTTCAATAAAATTCCGCAATTCGCGGACATTGCCCGGCCAATTATACCGTTTGAGTACGTGGAAGGCGTCTTCGGTAAATCCTTTATTCGGGATACTATTCCGTTTACAGAACTCGGCTGCAAAATGCTCTGCCAGCAAGGGAATATCCACTTTTCGTTCTCTCAATGGCGGAATCCGGATGGTAATAGCTTTCAGCCGATAATAGAGATCCTTCCTGAACTCACCTTGTTCCACCAGTTCTGTCAGGTTCTGGTTCGAAGCCGCGATGACGCGCACATCCACGTACTGGTTTTCCGAACCGCCGACCTTCATGAACTCCCCCTGCTCGATAACCCGGAGCAGACGCACCTGAGTCTCCAGAGGAGTCTCGCCGATTTCATCCAGGAAGATGGTCCCGCCGTCTGCGGTTTCGAAATATCCCTTCCGCTCCTCGGACGCTCCGGTGAAGGCCCCTTTCCTGTGGCCAAACAGCTCGCTCTCCAGGATGCCAGCCGGAATGGCGCCACAGTTTACGGTGACCAGCGGCGCGTGCTTGCGGGGGCTCTGGGTATGGATGGCTTTCGCAATGAGCTCTTTACCGGAACCAGATTCCCCGGTGATCAAGACGGAAATATCCGTGTCGGCCACCTGGTCCACTGTTTCAATAATTTCATAGATGGCATCGGAACGACCGATAATGCCGAAATGGTCCTGCAATGCTAAGAGACGTTCTCTTTCAGTCATCTATCCCTTCTCCGACTCACTGACCTTCGTTGTTCTCCATTCACTCAATTCCTACGATCAGTGAGTTATTTTGTTGCTCCCAATTTCTGACGGAAGAACTCCACCGTGTCCTCCAAACCCTCAGCAAGGGAATACTGCGGCTGCCAGCTCCAGAGCTGGTCTGCTTTCTCATACGAAATCACACTTCGACGCTGCTCACCGGGCTTTGCCTCCCCATGTGTTTCCGGGATCTCCGTCTTCCCGGTGAACTCGCGCAGCGACCGGAAAATGTGATTCACATCCGTCTCTTCACCAGTACCAATATTCACTACATCGCTCTTCTGAGAATGCAGGGCCCGTACATTCGCCCGGACAACATCTTTCACATACACGTAATCCCGGGTTTGCTTCCCGTCTCCATGGATAACGGGCTGCCCATCCTCCAGAAGCGCCTGCGTGAAAATAGCCACCACTCCGGCTTCTCCATGCGGATTCTGCCGCGGGCCATAGACATTCGCATACCGCAACACAAAATAATTCAATCGTTGAACCTGGTAATAATAGTAGAGATATTTTTCCAGAGATAGCTTGGTGATCCCATAAGGAGAGAGCGGACGCTGCGGGTGTTCCTCATCCGCCGGAAAATACTCCTGTTCTCCATAGATGGCGCCCCCGGTGGAGGCAAAAATGAATTGCTTCACACCGGTACGCACACAATTCTCCAGGAGATTCACCGACCCCAGAATATTCACGTCCGCATCATACCGCGGTTCCTGTACCGATTTACGCACATCCATCTGAGCAGCGTGGTGATTGACCACGTCAAATTGATGCGCTGCAAACACCTCGGCCACCCTCTCCTCCCTGATATCCATTTCCACAAACTCTGCCCGGGGATTGAGATTCTCTTTCCGGCCGGTAATTAAATTGTCAATGACGACCACCTCATCCCCCTGGTCCAGGTAGGCATCTACCACATGGGAACCAATAAATCCGGCCCCCCCGGTGACGAGTATCTTCATGGAGTTCATCCTCTCTACTGAAGGTGTTCCAGCCCTTTCTGTGCGATATCTGTGCGGAAGTGCATCTTCTCAAAATGTATCTTGTCCAGTTCGGCGTAAGCCCGATCGATGGATTCCTGCAGCGTGCGTCCGGTGCAGGTCACACCCAGGACTCGTCCGCCGTCGGTGAGGATTCGTCCCTCCCCGGTTGCGGTTCCCGCATGAAAAATCTGACAATACCCGGGATTCACATCTTCTAACCCGGTAATCTCCTTTCCTTTTTCATAAGACACCGGATACCCGCCCGAGGCAGCCACCACACAGGTGGCGAATCCCTCGGCAATCTCCACCGGCACGTGATTTAGATTGCCGGCCATAACCGCATGAATGATGTCGAGGAGATCACTGTTCAGCAGAGGCAGGATCACCTGGGCTTCCGGATCTCCCATCCGGCAGTTGAATTCCAGAACCTGGGGGCCTGTTTCCGTAAGTATCAATCCACAATAGAGAAAACCCATATATGGCCGCTGGTCGGATTTCATTCCCTGCAAAGTGGGAACAATAATCTTTTCTTCAACGTCCCGGATAAGTTCCGGGGTGGCCGCCGGGGCTGGTGCGTAGGCTCCCATGCCCCCGGTGTTCGGCCCTTCATCTCCATCGTACACAGGTTTATGGTCCTGCGAAGGGGCTAACAGTTTGTATGAGGTGCCATCGGTAATTGCGATAATAGAGAGCTCCTCCCCTTCCAAATATTCCTCTATCACCACCTCATTCCCGGCATTTCCAAACTTCCGGTCAACCATCATCTCACGGAGCGCCTGCTCTGCCTCCTCCTGAGTGTGGCAGATACTCACCCCTTTCCCGGCTGCCAGACCGCTTGCTTTCACCACAAGAGGGGAGGACAATGTCTGCAGGTAGGCAACCGCCTTCCCATATTCGGAGAACGTTTGGTATCCGGCCGTCGGAATGTCATGGCGATGCATAAACTCCTTGGCAAAGGCCTTGCTGCCTTCCAGTTGTGCTGCATTCTGTCTGGGGCCGAAAATGGAGAGATTCTCATTTTGAAAGGCATCCACAATCCCATCGACCAGCGGTTGTTCGGGGCCCACCAGCGTCAGATCCACGCTGTTTTCTTTGACGAAATTTTTCAGTCCCTCCGGATCGGAAGACGCGATCTTCACGTTCGTTCCCAGGGCAGCAGTGCCTGCATTCCCCGGGGCGACATATAGATCGGTGACTTCCGGGTTCTGGGCAATTTTCCAGGCGAGAGTATGTTCACGACCGCCTGACCCGATAATGAGTATTTTCATGATCCTCTCTCCAGGTTAAAAATGGATTTGTCCTTGGAGATGCCGAGCTCCTTTTCCAGGTTCCTGACCTCATCGCGCAACACCGACGCCTTTTCGAACTCCAGATTCTCTGCGGCCTCCTGCATTTCCTGTCGCAGCATCTCCAGCAAATTCATGGCATCAATATCCCTGGAATACTTTTCCGAGACATCGGCCACTTTCTTTATCGGCTCGGGCGCTCGGGAATCCGCAATCGCGGTGGAGCCAAACACTTCATCTACAGATTTCACTATGGACTCCGGTTCGATCCCATGCTCCACGTTAAATTCATGCTGTATTCGCCGGCGCCGGTCGGTTTCGTCAATGACTTTCTGCATGGAGTCGGTGACCGTATCGGCATACAGCAGGACCTTCCCGCTCTTATGCCGGGCCGCCCGCCCAGCAGTCTGCATGAGCGACCGCTCCGATCTGAGAAAGCCTTCCTTATCGGCATCCAGAATAGCCACCAGCGACACCTCCGGGAGATCCAGCCCTTCCCGCAGTAAATTAATACCCACCAACACATCGAATTCCCCAAGCCGTAAATCCCGCAGGATGGACACCCGCTCCACGCTGTCAATTTCGGAGTGGAGATACCGGACCCGGAGATTCATGTTTCTGAGATACTCGGACAGATCTTCTGCCATTCGTTTGGTCAAGGTGGTCACCAACACCCGCTGGTTCTCTTCAGTCCGTTCTGTGATAATGTCGATCAGGTCATCGATTTGCCCGTCGGTGGGCCGGACTTCCACCTCCGGATCCATTAAACCGGTCGGGCGGATGATCTGCTCCACCACCACACCCTCGCATTTTTCCAGCTCGTAAGGCCCGGGGGTCGCTGACACATAGAGCCGCTGTCCGACGGCCTCCTCGAATTCCTCAAATTTCATGGGCCGGTTATCCAGCGCAGAGGGCAGGCGAAAGCCATACTCGACCAGCGTTTCTTTTCGGGAGCGGTCACCGTTATACATGCCCCGAACCTGAGGGAGGGTGGCATGGGATTCATCAATGATGGTCAGGAAATCATCCGGGAAAAAATCGATGAGGGTAAAAGGCCGCTCGCCGGGTTCCCTGCCGGAAATATGCCGGGAATAGTTCTCAATACCGTTACAATATCCCAATTCAGCCATCATTTCCAGATCGAAGTTGGTTCGCTGCTCCAGTCGCTGGGCTTCCAGCAGCTTGTTCAGATTCCGCAATTCGATTAACCGCTCCTCCAGCTCCTCCCGGATAGCCTGAATCGCCCGCTTCATGTTTTCTTCACTGGTGACAAAATGCTTCGCCGGATAGATAAACATCCGATCCCGGGTATCCAGGATTTCGCCGGTGGTGGGATCCACAATCATGATCTCTTCCAGATGATCCCCCCAGAATTCCAGACGAACGCCTTCATTCGAATAGGCAGGAAAAATCTCGACGACGTCACCCCGGACCCGAAACGTCCCCGGATGAAAATCATAATCATTCCTGGCATAATGAATATCCACCAGTTTGTAAAATAAGGCTTTCCGGGTATACTCGTTCCCTTTTTCTATCCGCACCATCAGGTCCCGGTACTCCCTGGGAGACCCGATGCCGTAAATACAGGAGACACTGGCCACCACAATCACATCCTCCCGGGACATGAGCGAACTGGTGGCCTTGAGCCGAAGCTTATCGATTTCCTCGTTCACCGACGAATCTTTTTCGATATAGGTATCGGTCACCGGTAAATATGCTTCCGGTTGATAGTAGTCATAATACGAAATGAAATATTCGACGGCGTTCTCCGGGAAAAGTGCCTTGAACTCTCCGTACAGCTGAGCCGCCAGTGTTTTATTGTGGGAAATAATCAGCGTGGGCCGGCCAAAATTCCTGATGGCGTGGGCCATGGTGAATGTTTTTCCACTGCCTGTCACCCCGAGAAGAGTCTGGTGTTTATCACCGCGGTATAATCCCTCGGTCAGTTCTTCGATGGCCTGTGGCTGATCCCCGCGTGGTTTGTAATTTGATACTAACTCGAAATCTGCCATATTGTCATTAAGTTATTCAGTCCTTGTCTTCATTTCAAGACCTCATTCACGGAAAAAGGCGCCCGAAATCTGTAGAATTCATAGTGCTTTCGGGTCAGGGCCATTTGCTCTTCCATCGCAACTTTTTCCCTTCTCAGTCTATGGTATTCATTCTGATAACTCCAATTAAAGTTTCATACCGGTTCAGTCGATATACTTGTATAGGATAGAAATAGTCAATAACTGAACTCTTCCCCTGGAGAAACCGATACAGGTAACCAGGTCCACTCTCATAATCCGGAATGAACACAATTTATTCATTCTATATTTCTACTGCCCGAAATCTATTGTAAAAGTAATATAAAATATGTAAATATGT
>CAYPST010000080.1:0-18959 GCA_964413425.1 uncultured bacterium | reverse complement strand
CTCGTCATCTTCACCTCGGATAACGGGCCGTGGACTGTATACGGAGATCGTGCCGGAACCACGCCGTTCCGGGAAGCCAAAGGGACCTCGTTTGACGGCGGGGTCCGATCGGCGACTCTCATGAAGTATCCGGGTAAGATTCAAGCGGAAACTGTGTCTGAGAGAGCACTGTGCACCATTGATATTCTGCCGACGATAACCCACCTGTCTGGCGCCAGATTACCGGACAATGAAATCGATGGGAAAAATGTTTGGGATGTGATAAGGAATTTACCCGGAGCAACGAACCCGCATGAGTATTACGCCTTCTCCAACGGATCCAATTTCGAGGGGGTCATGACCGGCGACGGAAAGTGGAAACTGCATGTTCCACATACTTACCGGCATGTGATTGCATATGGGCAGGATGGTTTCCCCGGCGAATATGAACAGCGGCAGCAGGAATTGGCACTCTATGATATGGAAGCCGACCCCTACGAGCGCATGAACGTCATCGATGATCATCCTGAAATAGCCGAGAGGCTCCGGAACTACGCTGAACAGCATCAGCAGCAATTTTACGCTGAAAACGCCGAAGATTGATCGACAGAGTGACTCTTCCGGAGAGCAAACCGGGGAGGGTTCGTGTGGAACATATGGAGAACTCTCCCTGACCTGCGATCTTTATTAAATACGCTTCATACGTTTTCATAAGCTCATTGTCGGTCAGATCCATCTTGTTATCGTATTCTCGTGTTGTTGACTCACCCATATATTTTTGCACGTTTGAATTTTTGTATTTTGAGTTTTTATTTTCCCGCCTGGTCTCTTGGGAAAGGAGTGTATGCTTCACCTGGTCAATAATATATGAGAGTGTTTAGAAAATATGGTTCTGATACAAGAGGCTGAACCTGACTTATGTTCATGATATAGAAAACACATCTTCGAAATTTATTGCGAGGGTTGGGCAGTGATATGTTCTAGTTTATTTGTCCCGTCCTGACGGGACAAAGGGCGCAGAGGCCGCCCCAACGGGATCCTTTGGGGGAGCCCCTCCGGGGCCGCTTGCCTTTGCACCGATCTTCCGTCTCCGGTCTCCTATCACCGTATTTTCGCCCAATATTCCTTTCGCATCGCTTACTTTTGCCTTTTCACTTTTCACGTAGAATATTACCATTTTCTCATTTTTCCCCTCACATTCGGCGAAAACTACAGATTTCCTACAGAATTCCCATCTATCATTAAAGTGATTAAAATAGTCACCAAAGACCGCCGAGGAGGAATAGAATGCATAAATCACTGCTCATTACGGTAATATCAGGCTTATTACTTGTAACCAGTTTGTTCGCTCAACCCCAGCAACGTGGTTCAGGAAGTTTCAGCGGAACCATCGAAGGAGTGGTGATGGACTCCACTTCACAGCAGCTCATGGAATATGTGAATGTCGTACTCTATACAGCAGAGGATAGTTCTCAGGTTACCGGGACTATCACGAATGCTCGGGGTCATTTTCAGCTGAACGGGCTCAATCCGGGAAGTTATCTTCTTGCGGCGAATTTTATCGGATATAACAAAACCTTTATCAACGATTTGCAGATCACCCCCCGGAACCGGGAAATCCGTGTTGACTCACTCTCTCTGTCGCAGGCATCGATTCAATCGAACGAGAGTGTGGTGGTGGAGGGGGACAGGCCGCCGGTTTCCTATGAGATTGACCGGAAGGTGGTCGACGTTGCCAGCATGGAAACCGCTGCCGCCGGGAACGCCGCCGACGTCCTGGAAAATGTCCCTTTGGTGACGGTGGATATCGAGGGCAATGTCAGTCTGCGGGGCAGTGGCAGCTTTACGGTCCTCATTGACGGCCGCCCCACGGTGCTGGACGCCCAGGATGCCCTCCAGCAAATCCCTGCCAGCACCATCGATGACATCGAAATTATCACCAATCCGTCGGCCAAATATGATCCCGAAGGGACGGCAGGTATCATCAACATCGTCACGAAAAAGAACGCCTTGCAGGGAATTAGCGGTCTGGTGAACGCGAACGGGGGATTGAATGATAAGTACGGCGGCGAGTCGCTTCTCGAGTACCGGAACGACAAATACACCGCCACCTTCGGCGTGGATTACAACCGTCGGATTTATGACGGCGAACAGATTCAGCGGCGTCAGACCACCTATGAAGGAACCACGGCTTTTACCAATTCGACCGGCACATCCTCCAGAGGCCGCCTGTCATCAGGAGTCCGGGCTGCGTTGGATTATAACCTGACTCCGAACGACATCATCGGCGTCCGGGGACGGATCGGCCGGTGGGGATTCCAGTGAGATCAGCGGCAAATCTACAGCGAATGGACGTCGGCTGCCCCCGGTCCGAATACATATACCAGCCTTACAGACCGATCTATGGAAAGTTTATATTACGCCCTCAATATGGATTACCAGAAGAAATTTCAACGGAAGGGCCATGAGCTGCTGGCTGAGTTACAGTATCGGTACCGGGACAGGGAAGAGCGGACTACCGATGAACTGCGTGAGACGGTTGATCTCATCTCGGAAGGCAGAAGAACCATCGAATCCGGCCCGGAGGGCGAAGTGGAAATGGAGCTGGAGTACACGCTGCCATTCTCTGAAACCAATAAGTTCGAGGCGGGCCTGGAATCGGAATTCGAGAGCGCCGATGAATTTAAGGACTATGCCACCTACGACACCGAACTGAACGAGTATGTTCACCAGTCCAAATACAGCAACGACATCTCCTATGCGGAAAGGGAGGCTTCCGTGTATTCGCTGTATTCGGGTGAGGTGAGCAAGTTGGGATACCAGTTTGGCATCCGGGGTGAATATACCTTCCGGGATATCGTACTGCCGGCCAGCGGGCAAACATTTTCCATCGATCGGTGGGATTACTTTCCCACCCTGCATGCCTCCTACGATCTTCCTGGTATCCCGCAGATTATGGCCAGTTACAGCCGCCGGATCGACCGGCCCAGAAGCTGGTATCTGGAACCCTTCGAAACCTGGATGGACGCCTATAATGTGCGGGCGGGAAATCCTGCGCTGGAACCGGAATATATCGATTCTTACGAGGTGGGCTACCAGACGAATCTGTTTGGTCTTATATCTGCAACGACCGAAGCATACTACCGGGTCAGCCATAATAAAATTGATCGCATTCAGTCCGTCTACCAGGAAAACGTGACACTGCATAAACCGGAGAATGTGGGGACGGATTACTCCTTCGGCACCGACCTGATGTTCCGGTTCGATGTGTCTGATTTCTGGAACGTGAACCTGATGGGAAATATCTATCGTTATCGTATTGAAGGGGTTATTCAGAATAACGCCTTTTCCCGGGAGAGTTACAACTGGAACGCCCGGATCCGGAACTCTCTGAATCTCTGGAAGAACGGGCGGGTGCAGATTGATGGCAGATACCGCAGCCCGACCGTGTCCGCCCAGGGCCAGCGGGAAGGCTACTTTATGACGGATATGTCGGTCCGGCAGGATTTCATGGAAAAGAAGTTCACCGGAATTCTGCAGGTCCGGGATGTCCTGAGCACCGGGAACCGTGAATCGATATCGGAAGGCGCAGACTTCTACCGGTACAGTTATCGCGACCGGGAATCACCTATCGTTATGCTCACGCTTCGCCTGAACATCAACAACTTCCGCGATCAACAGAGAAACCAGCAGGGCGGTGGCGGTTATGATATGGGCGGTGAGGGCGGTGAATTCTAAACGTCTCGAATTTTAACATCGCAATTACATTTAGCCGGGGAGTTGCATACTCCCCGGTTTTTTTATCCCGCCATCCAGAAGACCACGTTTGTCAAAGCGTGGATGAATGGTCTTCTGGGCGGGATTCCGCCCAGACTCCGCCTGTGTGCGGAGTCAAAGGAGGAACCCCGGCTGGTAAGCCGGGGGGGCTTCATGGAAGGCGATTTTCAGGTTTTCTCAATGTCCCATCGATCATTATATTCTGTTGGCGAAAGTCCCATTTCCAGCAAAATGGACATTTCGGTACCCATAATTTACCCAGCGAGTGGAGTAGCGTGGAACTACGATTAATTGAAATCATCCTGCCCCGGAAAGAAATCGAAGCGTTGGAGGAGTTTCTGGAGGAGGAATATTCACTGGGAATCTGGACGGATTTTCTGGGCGAACAGCACGCGCTTGTCCGCATACTCACCTCCGCCGGACAGACAGAATCAATTACCGATCGTCTGACCAGCCGCTATGAGCATACCGCCGGATTTCGTTTGATGTTATTTCCTATTGAAGCCACCATCCCGGTTCCGGAGGAGGTCACCGAAGAACCAGAGGAACCGGCCGAGACAGATGAGACGAAGGAACGGCCACCTGAACGGATCAGCCGGGAGGAGCTCTACCAGGATGTGGCGAACGGGGCGGGGCTTACCTGGATTTACATGATCACCGTGTGTTTGTCCACCTTGGTTGCCGCCATCGGACTCATGCGGAACGATATGGCCGTAATTATCGGGGCGATGGTGATTGCACCCTTACTGGGACCGAACGTGTCACTGGCCCTCGGATCCACATTGGGTGATGTCAGACTCGTTATGCAGTCCGCAAAGACCCTCCTTGCGGGATTGGGGTTGGGCTTGCTGCTCTCTGTTGTTATCGGGATAGGATTTCACATTGATCCGAATATTCCGGCGATTGCCGGACGTACCCAGGTAAATACCGGTGATATTGTGCTGGCGCTGGCTGCCGGAAGTGCCGGGACACTGGCATTTACTTCCGGGATTCCCGCAGCGGTGATCGGTGTGATGGTGGCCGTCGCGCTGTTACCTCCGCTGGTGATTTCCGGGCTGCTCCTGGGAGCCGGGTATGGGACAATGGCAACGGGAGCGGGACTGTTGGTCCTCGTTAATATTGCCAGCATTAATCTGTCCGGCGTGGTGACATTTCTGGCGCAGCACATTCGTCCGAGACAGTGGTGGGAAGCAGACAGGGCGAAAACCGCCACCCGTTACGCTATGCTCCTCTGGGCGGGCGCATTGGTACTCATCGTTGCCTTAATTCTGTTAACCGGAGGGGTGATATAAATACCCGGGCGATTTCGTTGGCCGCTTAAAATATGTGAGTTCACAACCGGACTGGCAAATCTTCTGTCAGTTCGTTCATATCAAAAACTCTGGACTCTCTCTGTCCTGTACCTTCTGCGTTTTTACGAACGTGCTTAGCTATTATCACCCGCCGAGCTCACCGCTTCCTGGTCTATGGAGCCCGCTTTTAGTTGAGCCAGCCGTTGTTTCGCATCATGGAGCTCGGGGATATCATCATCGGCGTCTCTCCAGATATCCAGCACCTGAAGATACTTTTGAACGGCCAGTTCTGTTTGCCCGTTCTGTTCATACAGGGTCCCCAGCAGATAGACCCCATATGGATAATACAGCCAGGAGAACAGATGATAGGAGTAATCCAGGTGACAGCAGCCCCGGATTTGCAGCATCTCTTTCAGATGATCTATTGCCGCAGCGAGATCACCACTCTGTACCATGGCTTGTATCAATGGAAGGTAATAGAGGTGGGGAGAATCCAGATGCGCACCGGCTTGTTCAAAATGCTGAACCGCCTGACGAAACCGGCCTTCCTCAGAAGCAATATATCCCCGGAGATAGTGATAGTATGGCTCCTGTTCGTCCGGATTCTTCTGTAAAATGCTGTCAGCAAGGGCCCGGGCATCATCCAGCCTGCCCATTCGCGCATACGTGATCCCGATATCCCGCAATATTGGCAATAACCGCGGTTTAATCTTCCGAACCTGTTGAAATTCCGAAAGCGCCGCCGGATATTGTCTCCGGATAAAATGGTTGTAGCCGAGAACCCGATGATATCGCACATCGCTGTCCGGAGGCACCTGGATTTTGTCTTGCTGGCCGGGAACCTCAAAACTTTTCCGGTAGCTGGCAGCCGATTCCTCGTATCGGCCGAGGTAGGCATACGCGGCTGCCCGCTGCAGCTGAATTTGCCGGGCCTTATAGGCTTCAGTGAGATGGGCGCTGGCAGAATCATAGGCGGCCAGGCCTTCCCGGACCCGGCCGGAAAAGAGATATGCGTTTCCGAGCGTAATCCAGGCATCGGAATTATCGGGATACAGATCTATCAGATTATTCACTATGGTAATCGCTTCATCCAATTGGTTTAGCATGAGGTATGATTCGGCCAGAAGATTGTAGGCGTAGGCCTCCGGGGTTCCTGTCTCATTCACGTATCTCCGGGCGATCTCCCTCATTTTCTCCGGATTCATCTTATCCCGATAAGCCCAGGTGAGATGCTGAAGAGCGCGCTCGTGAGTGGGATCCATAGATAATACCTTTTCAAGATATGTAATGGACGTCCCGAGCTCCTGAGCATGATATGCAAAATCTCCGAGATTATATAAAAGTTCCTTATCGTTCGGATACAGTTCGATTCCACGCTTCAGAATAGGAAGAGCTTCTGTGTAATCTCCACCCTCCAGTATCACTGCCTGAGCCCGCAGAAGATACCGTTCTTTTTCCGGAATCCGATCCAGATGCGCTAATGCTTCACGCAGTGGTTCTTCTTTAAATCCTTCGATGGGCGAGAACCACCAATGCACGTATGCCAGACGGGCATAGGCCAGTCCGAAGGAGGTATCCAGGGCAATCGCTTGCTGAAATTCATTGATGGCTTCACGGAACTCCAGCCGGTTGATGTGCTCTTCTCCCTGGAAATAGTGCTGGTACGCTTCCAGATTGGGAGTAGTTATCTGTGCCACATTCCGGCTGGCTTGCTGGATCTCAGCATCCTTTTCCTGCAATCCCTGGCGGGTATCTGCTGCCAGACGGTCTATCATGCCCGGGATACTCGATTTGGTCTTCCCCCGTGCCGTAGCGGTAAACAGGTATTCGTCCCAGATCGGGTCAACCACATTGAGTTCGATGGTATAAATCTCATCAAATCTGCGGACCGTCGCGGTGACCATAGCAGGGATATTGGCATATCGTGCTATTTCCTGACCGACCGGTTCATTGATGCGGTCCACCTGAGGTTTCCCCATTTGTTTCAGGATATCGAACATGCGGGATCGGGTGAGCACGGATAAGCGCCGGGATTGTTCCAGTGCTGTAATAAATAATCCGGACAGCCCTTCCAGCTCGTTTTCGCCAGTTGTGTTCTCAAAATCCGTGACCGCCACCGGCAGTCGATCCCCGGGCTGGCTATTCCCGGTGTTCTGCCGGTAGGCCATCAGGGCGAGCACAACGATTACCATCAACGCACCGGCTATCAATGCTGATCTGGAATACCTGCGGAGCGTGCTGCTTCTAATTGTAGTCGGTGCGGTCGGGGCTGGTGCCCTTTCTGTGCGGGGAGCCCCTCGTTGGAGATCTCCGAGGAGAGCCGGGACTGAGGAATATCGATCGTCCGGATCCCTCGCCAGACATTTATGGAGGATGTCAGCAAGAAGAGGGGATACTTCCGGGTTTTCCCTCCGGATGGATTTGGGCGTTTCGGTGAGTATCGAGGAGGTCATTCTGTCAGGGCGTATCCGATGCCCCCTGTTCTCCACATATACTGAGTCAGCTTAATAGCCATAATATATTTTATGTTTCCTTTGTCCCGTCGGGATGGGCTCTTTTCTCTGGTCTATGAATAATTCGGGGTAGATACTTACTGTTTTCTAAACACTCTCACCTGTATAATAAATTTTGTCTTGCATTAATAATGAAGTATTATTACATATTCAAAGGTGATTAGAAAAATCATATTTAATCAGCTATTTTTCTCGATGGCCTAATTAGAAAAAATAGTGAAAGTGGCAGCCGCTGAAGGAAAGATGACATCTCTTTCACATATAAGTTGTCTAAACGAGCTATGGGGGACAATGAAGATTTTAATCGCTGTACCCCACTGTGAGTTCCATGGTGAAGGGCCGATACAATATAATTATCGAAACAGGCGTGGGGAGTATACACATGGAAAATAGAGCGATGGGCCAGGAGAACTGCGAAAAGAGACGGGCCTCAGAGGAACAGCTTTCCTGACCTTTTCGCAGCGCTCAAATGCAGGTCAGATTCGGTTCGGACTGGGTGATAATTACAGGCATAAAATCAGAGAGTGTTGTTATGATGTGGAACGCAGTATATGTCCGTGGAGAAAATGTTCGTGTACCATATTTACGATTACGGTAGATCATTCCGGTATTCTCATAGAATCACACAATTGTATCATGCCGCCGGTGGGGGGGCGCCTCCGCAACTAATTTATGTACGATCAACTCAGAGGGACTCCTCACACCCTTCAAGCGGAGGTGAAGTATGATTCCGGCAACAATTAGATATGATGTTCTGCCCGATCTTTCCGAAAAGTCGATGACGTCTGTGGCTCGAACTCTGCGATTGATGAGTTGGTGATGTATGGTGCTACTACAATACTCCAGACATCTGCGGTTTTTCTATGAAGGAAATCTATTCGGTCTGATCCACCACATAATTCAAGTGAAGATCATGTTGAATGAATGATGACCTCAAACAATCAGAATAAGGGATTATAGAATGCCAAATGCGCTAAATCTTACCGGTATTGCTGCAACACAGGAACAGTGGAAATTGAAAACGCGGGCACAGAAGTTAGCAGAAGAAGTCCTGGCTCCGAATGCTGAAAGAATTGACCGGGAATCAGAATTTCCCAGTGACAACATCAAAGCACTCGGTAAAGCCGGACTGATGGGACTGCCCATCCCAGAGGAACTTGGCGGACCAGGTGAAAGTATTTTAACCACCGCCTATGTCATTGAACAACTTGCCCAGGGATGTGCATCAACTGCAATGGCCTACACCATGCACATAAGTGCTTTCCCGCTTATTGCCGCTCTGGTGAATGAAGAACAAACAGAGAAATTCATTGAACCGGTAGTTCGCGGTGAGCATCTGTACAGTGTTGCTATGACCGAATCCGGTTCCGGAAATCGGCTATGGCATATGGACAGCTACGCCGTTCAGAATGGAAATGACTATATCATCGATTCTTTCAAATCGTTTGCCACCAGTTGTGGTTACTCCGATTACTTCTTAGTACCGGTCCGGGCAAACTCCGAAGTCGGCCCCGATGATCTCAGTCTGTTTCTCATCGACGCGAACGACGAAAATGTGAAACCTATCGGAGAATGGGATGGTATGGGTTTGCGAGGAAATTCCAGCAGACCGGTGCACTTCGATAAATGCCAGGTTCCGGCCTCGCACCGGCTTGGCGATCCCACCTGCGGGTTCTCCATGATGTTTGCCTACACGCTGCCGATCTATCAGGTCGGCCTGTCTGCAGTCTACTTGGGGATCGCACAGGCGGCCTACGATGCGGCAAAGGAACATGTCAAGCAACGGATTCACAGCGACACGAACACTTCATTGGCGACTCTGGAGACTGTCCAGCGCTACATTGCGGAAATGAGTGTCCGCATCGATCAAGCGCGTCATTTAATTTATCGCGTCGCCCAAATGTCGGACAATGCATTAGTGTTATTTGACGAATTACGGGAATCTGAGTTATTAGATGAAATCATCAGAGAAAATCCTGATGATCCGTTCTATGTGGAGGTAGCGCAGCTAAAAGTGTCTGCCTGTGAGATGGCAATTGATGTGACCAATAAAGCCATTCAAGTGTGTGGAGGCACCGGCTATATAAGGGGTGGGGTGGCCGAGCGGTGTTATCGTGATGCCCGGGCCGGTTCACTCATGGGGCCTGCCGATGATACGCTCAAACTTATTGTCGGCCGCCAGGTATTGGGCATCCAGCAGCCCTGGGAATTGGATTAAGCAGGATTTTATGTACGTCTAATTTCGCCCTTTTCGACTCTGAATTCACGGCATCTTTCTATGAAAAAAACCTGTACACACAAAAAAATGACTGATACAGTCACCTAATACTGTTCATGATAAACAAGTGCGAGAGGAGTTTCTAAATGTCCATACTTACAGAAGAGAAGTTGGCGACCACAGTGCTGAATTTTCAATCCAGATTCAATAATCATGATCGTGTGAAAAAATTGTTGAAAAAATGGAATCGCTTAATATTTCTCGAGGCAACAGATACCGAGAGAAAATATACTATGATTGTATCCGATCAAAAAATGACTGATGTTGAGGAAGGGTTGATGGAAGATCATAGTTTAAATGATGATACCAGGATCCATTTACAGGCGGATGAGGAGATCTTGATACAAATTTTCTCAGGAGAATATAATCCGGCTACTGCCCATATTGATGGCGCTCTCGCAGTCTATTCGAGTGATCAGGATAAAGTAAAGCTTGAAGCAATTGCGATGGTCATCTGGGGACTATAGCCGAATAATCAAACATGCCCCCGATCGCTGTCGCGCCTGACTCAATTTTTTAACTGTGTAGCAGATTGTCTATGAAAAAATATTACGAGGTGATATTCTACGTTTCAATAGGCGCCGGAATGGCTCTTGGCACCAGCTCTTTCACGATGGTGTCAGAACTATTCAAGTTAACCTCCGGTGTATGGGTGGCCTTATCGATCGTGCTGGCCGGCCTATTCTGTATGGTCATCTCCAGTTCCGTGGCTGAATTAGCGAGTATGTACCCTTCCTCACCGGGGATTCGTACCTATCTGAAGGTCGCATTCGGGAATCGCGCTTCGCTGCTCCTGGTCTATCTCTATTTGATATTTATGATTTTAATCGCCGGGGTGGAAAGCTACATGTTCGCATTGGTGACCACAGCCATATTTCCGGATATCTCTCCCATGCTGGTGGTGCTGGGGCTGCTGGCGTTCGTGATAACCACAAATATGTTGGGGATGGAATTGCCCCGTACTATGCAGATACTCACGGCCTTTGTCCTGATCACGACCATTTTCGGCACCGGGATCTACGGGCTGGTAACATCCACAGGTGACGTGACCAGAATTACGCATCCGGAACTGGTGGCAAATTTAACCGTCATACATCAAATCCCTGCCGCTGCAGGTCTGGCCGTGTTTTTATTCATAGGTTTTGAATGGATAACACCACTGGGCTTTGGCCCGGGATCGTATCAGCGAAAGATCCCGCTGTCCATGCCGGCCGCCATTCTTATTAATATTGTAGCGTATTCCTTTCTCGTGGTCGGCTTTTCGGCCCAGCTTCCCAAGGAGGTTATTACCGCTGAATCCATTCCCCAGGTGCCGTATTTTATTCAGATCCTGGGGCCCAACGGAATCTATGTGGCCGCAGTTTTATCTGTGTTAGCCATCTTTTCCACCTTCAATGCCGGAGTAATGGGGGGCTCACGTTTAATTTTCATCTTAACCCGGGAAGGAAACCTGCCACAGTGGTGTGCGAAAATTTCCTTCCGAACCGGTGCACCGCTTGGAGCAATCAGCGTTCTGGGTGGGCTGGCTATTATCTCAGCGATTATTGTGGTGACGTATGAATTAGAGGCCTTTGCTGCAATAATCGGGACGACGATTGTGTGCTTCGTTTATGCGGCGTTTATGTTAGCCGTCCATCGTCTGCGTAAAACGCAACCGGAAACCGAAAGGCCCTTCCGGACGCCTGTGTATGCATTTATCCAATGGTTTGTCATCATAACAATGCCGGCAATCGGTTTGATGGGATTATTTTCGTTACCGTCTTTCAGTCCGGTGATCGGTCTTGTTGGGTTCGTCATACTTGCGGCATTGTTGACACGGTGGTCAATATTACGTACGGAACAGCAATCGGCTGCTCAAAAGTCGAGGGCAAAAACACGGGAATTGGAGAGATCATTTTAAGGATGTCGGAGAGTTAGATTCCATGAACGAATATGGATACTATTGCCGGCCGGAATTGGTTCGCCTGTTGGAGGCAATCAGTCTGGATGTGGAATATACCCGTGCCGAAGGCGATTATTTATGGCAGAATACGGAAAACCCGGCGGGCAAAATTCTTGATTTAGCGGGCGGATTCGGGGCGAATCTCTTTGGCCACCATCATCCTGAATTGGTTGAGGAAGCGCACCGATTACTCGATGAACACGTTCCTATTATGGCTCAGGGTTCCTGTCGTACGAGAGCTGCGAAACTGGCAAAGACTCTCTCCGGGAAACTGGGAGATTCTGTGGTAATATTTACCAATTCCGGAACCGAAACCATCGAAGCAGCCATGAAACATGCCTATCTCGAGCGAGAACAACCGACGTTTTGGGCACTCCGGGGTGCCTTCCATGGGAAAACGCTTGGTTCGATTCAATTGACGCCATCGTATGGACAATCGTTTCACCGAATCGGACCCCGGGTTCAATTGCTTGATCCGAGTGATCGGAGCTCCTGGCAGGCCCAGGAAAGAACTGCGAAGCACATCGCCGCTGCCTTCATCGAACCGATTCAGGGAGAGGGCGGGATTAAACCGCTTCCCGGTGACTTCATCGAATGGCTCACGGAGATCTGCCGGCAGGAAGGTATCCCTTTGGTTGTTGACGAAATCCAAACAGGAATGGGGCGCACCGGGAGTTTCCTGGCATCCGAATCTCTGGGCATAGACCCGGACTATATATGTCTCTCCAAAGCATTAGGTGGAGGAGTGGCAAAAATCGGGGCGCTTTTAATCAAACGCGAACGATTTGTCGACGAGTTCTCCCTGATACATACATCCACCTTTGCCGAGGATGATCTGGCATGTGGCATTTCTTTGAAGGCACTGGAAATTTTAGAACGGGACAAGCTTGCCGATCGTTGCCGGAATCTCGGGGAACAGCTCCTGCACGATCTCAACGCCCTCGGGAAGCGGTATCCGAATGAAATTAAGGCAGTCCGAGGCAAGGGATTAATGATCGGAGTCGAGCTGCAGGAGCAGTCAAATTCCTCATCCAATACCCTGCGAATACTTTCTCAGCAGGGATATATGGGGTATCTGGCCGCTGCCTATCTGCTGAATGTTCATGGCATTCGTGTCGCTCCGACCTTGAGCCAGCCGTTTACGATTCGTATCGAACCTTCCGCGTATATTCCCGCGCAGGAGCTGTCCCGGTTTGTTGACGCCCTTGCTTCATTCTGTGAGGCGATACAAGCACTGGATGTGGATCATCTTACCGGTTACCAGGTGGGACGCCCTCTCAGATCGATACAGAATCACAAGAATCAACGCTCGTTGAAAAGGGAAAAACCAGCCAACCCCAGAAAGGTGGCATTCGTTGGACACCTCATTTCGCCGGAGCATCTGAAGCTTTGGGACTCTTCTCTCAAAAGTTTTTCGAAGTCTCAGCTGGAACAATTAGTCGGGAAAACTTCGCAAGTTCTTGAGCCGGCCATTTATGACCAGGTTAACGTCCGATCCCGTACCGGGGAGAGTATCCATTTAAGTTTTATCGGACTCTACATGACTTCCCGCCAGATTGTCCATTCATTCCGGAACGGAGATGGATCCTGGATAAAAGGTAAAATCGAGGACGCAGTTGCTCTGGCCCGGGATGAGGGATGTCAGGTTGTCGGGCTCGGTGGCTACACGTCAATTAAGACGGGCAACGGATTGCGGGTGAGAACAACAGGGGTCGCGCTGACAACGGGAAATTCCCTGACAGTCGGCATGGGACTGCTGGCATTAAAAAATGCGGCCAGGGAATCAGGTATACCCATAGCGGACTCACGGCTGGCTATTGTGGGTGCCACAGGGAATATTGCGAGAACTTATGCAGTAATGATGGCACCACTGGTAGCAGAGATGGCTCTGGTTGTGCGCGTATTGGATTCACCGAAGGTACAGCCGTTAGTGGAGGATCTGCAGGCCGTTAATCCTGATATTTCTCTGGAAGTCTCTGATAGTCTCGATGTCCTGAAGGGAAGTTCTTTGATTGTAACGGCTTCGAATGTTGCCGACGCGTTAATTTATCCCGAACATCTGGATGATCAGCCTATTGTGATTTGCGATATTTCCTTACCGGACGATGTTGCACCGTCGGTGAAAACGAGCCGAAACAATATCACTGTCATCAAAGGTGGAATCGTTCGGTTGCCACCGTACAATGAGGATTTTATTATCGGTGGTATTCCGCTGGAAAAAGGCCATGTCTACGCCTGCATGGGCGAAACGCTGCTCATGGGACTTGAGGGAAGGACAACCCATGGTTCCTATGGACAAATCGCTCCGGAAGACGTAGATTGGACTTTAAGTGTTGCAGACAAACATGGCTTTACACTGGGCCGATTAAAGAAAGAAAGTTCGTACTGATGTCAACGAATCCCGCTGAATTTCGGAAAGTTATGAGCCAATTCGCCACCGGTATCACTGTCGTCACCACCTGCCATGATGAGGAAATCTACGGATTAACAGTCAATGCTTTTTGCTCTGTTTCTCTGGAACCGCCGTTGATATTGGTGTGTATTAATCGACACGGACGGTGTCACGAACTTATTTTACGCGGCCGAACGTTTGCGGTGAACATGCTCAGCCAGGATCAGCAGGAAATATCAGAGCGTTTTGCTATTGATTACTTGCCGTCTGACGAGCTCTTCGCAGGGATCGATTACAGGAAAGAGAGCACCGGAGCCCCCATCCTGGAAGGTGTCATCGGCTGGCTGGAGTGTCGTTTGCATGCCAATTATGCGGCCGGTGATCATTCCATCTTCGTCGGGGTGGTGCTGAATCTGGACTATGATCTTGCCATGAACCCACTGGTGTTTTTTCAGAGCCAGTACCACACAGATACAATGGAAATAGTTCATTGAACTCCACATGATAATATGCCTGACCGGACTTATTATAAGAAAAACCATAAGGTGATTTTAATTACGGGATCCTCCTCAGGTATCGGTAAAACATGTGCAGAATATCTTTCCTCCAAAGGATTCAAAATTTATGGCACCTCCAGAAATACCCGTACTGTGGCTAACGGGCATGAAATGATTAACATGGATGTCCGGGAAACTGAGTCTGTCCAACAGGCAGTCCAGTATATATTATCAAGAGAACCCGGCATCGATGTGGTGTTAAATAACGCCGGGATCGGGTTTGCAGGTTCAATCGAAGATTCATCTCTTGAAGACGTAAAGCAACAATTTAATACAAATTTTTTTGGTACCATACGAGTGTGCAAAGCAGTTCTCCCGGTCATGCGAAAGCAAGGGAGCGGATTGATTATTAACTGCAGCTCGATTGCGGGCACAATGGGGCTTCCGTTTCAGGCCATTTATAGTGCGAGCAAGTTTGCCATTGAGGGGATGACAGAAGGACTCCGGATGGAAGTGAGGCAATTTGGCATTGATGTCACGTTGATAGAACCGGGTGATTTTAAAACGAACTTTACTCTCAATCGAAAGAAGGTAAAAAATGCCCGCAAGAATTCAGCCTATAAACCGCAATTTGATAACACTCTTGCCATTATGGAGCATGACGAAATGAATGGACCTTCACCGGAAAAAATTGCTCAGTTAGTCCATAAGATAATTCATAAGAAATCGCCGAAGGTCCGTTACACTGTGGGTTCTCCCACCCAACGATTTGCTGCTCAATTGAAAAGAATTTTACCATCGAAATTGTTCGAATGGATCATTATGGATAATTATCAATTACGATAGAAGTGCCTTTTATCGAGTTTTCTAAGGAACCAGGTTTGGAAAACGAGTCCATCTGCGTTTTTGTCAATCCTCAATCCGGGAATGGACAAGGAGCTGAGTTTGTTCACCAAATCACGGAATATGATCCGATTATAACGGCCCCTGATCAACTGAAAACACAAGTTCAACAGAATATCACACCCGGGGATATTGTCGTAGTTGCCGGAGGTGATGGTACCATTTCTCAGCTTATTGAGGCTCTCTTTATGACAGATCTGATCGATGAAGTCAAGATCGCACTCATCCCGTTCGGTACCGGGAACGATCTGGCCCGGTCAGTCGGAGTAAATCTCCGAGACGCACCGGCTGGTATTCTGGAATCGATTCAAAGTGACGAACGACAGTCTATCACAGTGCCTGTCTGGAAATTCAGCGAGAGGTATTTTATTAATTACGTAGGCCTGGGAATAGACGGTGCAATACTGCAGACGACGGATCGTCTGCGAGCAATATTCCCGGTGAATTTACTACTCATTAAAACCTTATTCTTTCTGTCGGGTCTTCGTCACCTCAATTATCGCATCCGGGAGGAGGTGCAACTGAGCACGGAGAATAACGTCATATCTCTTATGAATAAAGCAGGTGTGATTATCAGCAATATAGGATATTACAGCGGCGGGTGTTCAATTGGTTCCCAGATGACGGAAGAGGAGCATGTAAGCATCACCGTGCTGGACTCGATCTGGAGTTATATTTACTTAGTATGGGGTCGAATTAATCCACAGCGTAAGATTCCCAGCTATTTTACAAGTGAGAGGATCACGATTGAAGGCAAGCCGCTTCCCACTCAAATAGACGGCGAAGTTGGTCAGTTTCGGAACGCGGCGGTTCATATGGCGGGCCGGGTGAACATGATCAGATAATCCCGTGAAACTTGATCGGTGGTATGTTCAATGCAATTTGGACCCAAATTATACCTAAGTACAGCGATACTTCGCTGTCCCAGAGGGACCCCATTGGGGCACTCGTATCGCTCAACTTAGGTTGGAATAACTTCTCCGGCAGGGATCCACCACTTGTATCGAAATGGATATCAATTCTTTGAATTAAATAATATCAGGCAGGAGCATTGAAATGAACCAGAAACAGGAAAAACTCCTTAATTCCTTATTAGTTGCACTGATATGTCTGGATGTTTTCTATGTTATTATTGTTTTTTTCTTTCCGGATTCGTGGTATCAATTCATACATGGTATTCCGTATAATGATCCTCAGGGACTCCTCCGGCGAACCGGAGCGGGCTGGGCGGCATTTGCCTTATTTCATTTCATCACTTTGCTGCGATGGAAAGAAGCTCCCAACTGGCTTGCTGTTTCCGCAGGGATTCGGCTGACAGAAATTTTTACGGATTGGGCATATTTATACTTCTCCCAGGATATTACGTGGTTCGGTGGAATCAGTTTATTCCTGGCCGTACCGATTAATGCACTGCTGGGATGGTACTTTTTTCAGTCCTCAGTTATCGCAACCAGACAAAAATATAGCCAGGGATGAGATAGATAATACATACATTTGAATATGCTCTCAAAAAAGACAGTGTTCACAGTGAAATGGGTTATTCAAGTACACCTGCAGGAATAAAGGAGATGAGTAGATGTCTGAATCGTTTGATGTGATTGTTATCGGAAGTGGATTCGGGGGTGCCGTAACGTCCTGCCGTCTAGCTGAAAAGGGGATGAATGTGCTTATCCTCGAACGGGGCCGCCGATGGGAGCCTGAAGATTATCCCAACGAGCCGCATGATGACTGGGTCTACGATATCAAAGAACCACAGAAGCAAAATGGCTGGCTGGATCTGCGAACGTTTGATGACATGATGGTGGCAATGGGGGCGGGGGTTGGCGGGGGATCCTTAATTTATGCCAATGTTTCTCTGATACCTCCAAAGCGTACTTTCGATGAAGGGTGGCCGCCTGAGGTCACCCTTGAGGCACTTAAGCCGTATTATGAGGAAGTCGGCAGAATGCTGAATGTCCAGGAAATACCTAAAAACCAGCTCACGAAACGGCACAAGCTGTTGCAGGAAGCCGCAGACAAGCTGGGTTATGCAGATCGCTTTGATTCTGTGCCGCTGGCGGTGACTTTTGACCCGGAGTGGAGTTATGACATGGACGATCCGTACAATGAGAAACATTCGAAAAAATGGATAAATGCTCAGGGGCAGGAACAGGGGACCTGTGTCCATCTTGGAAATTGTGATATTGGTTGCCCTGTGAAAGCGAAAAATACCCTGGATTTTAATTATATTGCGCTGGCTGAAAAACATGGTGCAGAGGTGCGGCCGCTGCATTTTGTCAAATATATTCAACCGGAGGATGAATCGTATCGGGTGCATTTTGACCGCCTGGAAGAAGGAAAGCGGATCCCCGGCAGTGAAATCGCTCCACGCGTGATTCTGGCCGCCGGTTCGATTGGATCCACGGAAATATTACTCCGCTCGAGAGATCAGTACAAGGCATTGCCGGATATCAGCCCATTTCTGGGGCATAACTGGAGTTCCAACGGAGACTTTTTAACGCCGGCCATCCACCGGGATCGGGAAATTTCTTCCACCCAGGGACCGACTATTACCGCCGCTGTTGATTTCCTGGACGGGGAGGCTGATGAGCAGCGATTCATTGTCGAGGACGGGGGCTTCCCTGATGTCCTGGGGAATTATCTTGAAGAAAAGGTAGATGCAGGGATAAAGAAATTCAGAAACCGTAGATTTAAAGTATTGCTTAAAGCCATCGGAGAGATCATACGGATGCGGGATCCCCTGAACCATGTGATGCCGTGGTTTGCCAATGGAGTTGATGCAGCCAACGGCCGGTTGTATCTGGGACGGTACTGGTATGCACCCTGCAAGCGAAAACTGAAATTGGATTGGGAAATAGACCGCTCTGAAGCCTTGATAGAGTCGGTTATCCGTATGCATAAACGTTTTGCAGAGGCAACCGGGGGAGACATCTGGGTTTCTCCCACCTGGAGTATTTTGAAGAATTTAATCACGCCGCATCCCTTAGGGGGCTGCAACATGGGCACTTCACCTGAAAATGGCGTGGTGAACCACCGGGGAGAAGTGTTCGGATATCCGAATCTGTTTGTGGCGGATGGGGCAATTGTGCCGAAGGCTATCGGTCTGAATCCGTCACGAACCATTGCCGCGCTGGCTGAACGGATTGCTCATTTAATAGATAAACAAGCATCCGGATAGAAAATTAACTTGCAAATGGCTTCCATTTCTCTGCGTGTAATTCAATGGATAGCGGGTTAAAGGATATTTTATACTGGATCCCAATGTGCCAAGAATCCGGATCAGGGTGATCTCTGGTCCTATTTAAACTCTTACCCAAATTGAGCGATTTATGGAAATGGAGCCCCCCGGCTTAACAGCCGGGGTTCCTCCTTTGACTCCGCACACA